>CAZBCH010000187.1:0-4996 GCA_964490235.1 uncultured Flavobacteriaceae bacterium
AACATTACAACCTAAAAAGATAATTTTATGACTTTATTTTTTTTGTGAAAATGGAACTAGAATAGCGTTACCATAATTTTATCAAATTATAGTAATATATCTATATAAATACTTTTTATTTGTAATCATAAATAAATTTAATGATCGCACCTCCTATACCTGATAATGAGACTAAAAGACAAGCTGCTGTTGAAAAATACAGATTGCTTGATACCATGCCAGAGGAAAACTATGATAATATCACTTCTATAATATCAAGTATATGCGACGCTCCTATTTCTTTAATCACCTTAATTGATAAGGATAGGAATTTTTTAAAATCACGACATGGAGTGGACATGTCTGAATCTCCTAGAGAATTATCTTTTTGCGGTCACGCCATAGCTGGTGAGGATGATATAATGATTGTGAGTGATGCACGTGAGGATGAAAGGTTTAAAGGAAACCCTTTAGTAACTGACTTTAAGGCGATATTTTATGCTGGTGCACCTTTGATAGACAGCAACGGCTATAAATTAGGGACTCTGTGCGTATACGATCATAAACCTAGAGTTCTTAATGACAATCAAATTAAATCACTTAAAGCAATGGCAAAACAGGTCATGTCTTTATTTGAAGAACGATATAAAACATATGAATTAGAAAAGCTTCAAGTAAAGTTGAAAGATCGTAATGATGAATTGAAAGATTTTGCTGGTATCGTATCACATGATTTAAAGGCGCCACTTTCTAACATCATCATGATAACGCAGCTTTTAAGTGATGGAGAAAAACATTTATCTGAACAAGCGATAAATTATTTAGGCTATTTAAAGGAAAGTTCTACTAACATGAGCCGCTATATAGACGGTATGTTAATGTTTTATAGGAGTGATGAACTAGTAACTGATGATTATGATAGTGTAAGTTATGTGGATTTAATTGAAGATGTGATTTCAATGACTGTACTCGATGAGCATACAAAAATTCATTACATACCAGAAAATGATACTACTCTTATCACTAATGAAATAGCTCTTAAACAAATTTTAATAAACCTTGTAACTAATGCAGTTAAGTACGGTGATAAAAAGCAAACCATAGTAGACATTACCTTAAAAGAACATAAGGAAGAATATGAAATTATCGTAAAAGATAATGGTCGCGGAATTTCTGCAGATAAATTAGATTCTGTTTTCAAACTATTTTACGTAGCTACTGAAGAAGATAGACACGGAAAACAAGGAACTGGAATAGGTCTAGCAACAGTTTCAAGGCTATTAGAACATATGAATGGTACCATAACAGTAAGTTCTGAATTAGGTAAATGGACAGAATTTATAGTTCACCTTCCTAAACGAGAGCAATTAGTTAGTAAATAATCAAATTATTCATTAATAAGTTTAGTACCGTTTTTACGGTACTCAATATCCATATTTTTCCCTTTCTGTTTGAATTCTACATCATAAAATTCACCTTTTGCGGCACTTAAGACATGCTCAACTTCAGTAATTTTACGATCTCCAAATTCCTTTTCTATCGCTTCTCTAATTGCTTTGGGTAATTCTTTGTATTTGATACTATTTTCTGTCTCTCTCCATGTCCCATCTTCATAGAAATCTGCACGGTATTTCTCTCCATTTTTCTTAAAATGAGCTTCCCAATAACCATGAGCATCTTGCTCAAAATCAGGATCATGTTCATCTGGATACTTTGCTGCAAATGCCTCTTGAACCGCTTTAGGAGCTTTACCTTTATAAGTATTTTGACAACTAGCTGTAAATGTGATCGCTAGTGATAGTATAATAAACGAGATAGTTTTCATTTCTTTCTTTTCATGCAAATTACTTTTTTAGAATGAAAACTTATTTAATACTATATTAATCTTTGTAACACTTATGTTAAGAGTTACTACCAGCTTATAGGTTTGTAGTCTTTTAAAAATTTGCCACACCAGTGTTTTCCAGTATTGATTCCATCAAATAATGGATCCATCACACGAGCTGCTCCATCTACAATATCTAATGGTGGCTGGAAATCATGAAGCTCTTGTTTACGTTTAGAAAGTTCTATAGGATCTTCATCAGTAACCCATCCTGTATCTACCGCATTCATATAAATACCATCTTTAGCAAGCGTACCAGCAGATGTATGCGTTAACATATTCAAGGCGGCTTTGGCCATATTTGTATGAGGATGACGATCTTCTTTGTGAAAAGTATGAAACTTCCCTTCCATTGCGCTTACATTAATGATATGCTTTTGACCAGTATTTTCTTTCTTCATTATCTCAGAAAGTCTATTACATAAAACAAATGGAGCAACTGAATTTACAAGTTGCACCTCTATCATTTCTGTGGTTTCAATTTCACCTAATTTTAAACGCCAGCTATTGGTCTTTCTTAAGTCTACTTGTTGCAAGTCGGCATCTAGCTTGCCTTCAGGAAAAACTTCTTGTGTAACTAATGCTTTATCAAAGCTATAGGGTATTTGAGAAAGTTTTGCGCTTGCTCTTAAGCCAATTCCTGGCTCTGGTCCATGCCATGTTACCGGCATGTTTTTATTTGAAGATATACTGGTAGCTAGAGATTGTAACTCTTGTAAACAATTGTAATGATCTGTAAGCGTTTCTTGTGCAAATACAGGAAGTTCTTCAAAAGATAATTCTTCATTAGGCATTAAATGAGCATAAAAGCCTGAAGGTCTTCTAACTGTTTGCGCTGCATTATTTATCAATATATCTAGTCTATCATATTTTTGCTCGATATAATTACAAAAAATTTCTACACTAGGTATGTGACGTAGATCTAGGCCGTGAATATGTAAATTGTGTCCCCATTCTTTAAAATCATCTTCTTGCGAAAAACGCAACGCACTATCATGAGGGAAACGCGTTGTAGCAATAACCGTTGCACCGCCACGCAACAGCATTAAAGTAATGTGATACCCTATTTTTAAACGAGAACCGGTAATTACAGCTACTTGTCCTTTAACATCGGCATTTTGAAAACGTTTTGCATAATTAAAGTCTCCACAATCGGTACACATTTGATCGTAAAAATGATGCAATTTTGTGAACTTCGTTTTACAAACATAACAATTTCTAGGTGTAGAAAGCTCACCAGTATCTTTCTGTGAAAGATCTGCCGCGGCAAGTAATTTAGGAGCTTTAAAAATCAGTTCTTCTCGTGCACTTCTAATGCCTGTTTCCTTGCGAGCATGTCGATCACGTTCTATCTCTTTTCTCCTTGCTGCTTTTTTAGCGTCCTTTTTAGAACGTTTGTATTCTGCTTTTGATGGTCTAGAAAGTTTTCCGGCAGCTTTAATTAAGGCAATACGCTGCTCTTCTGGAAGTTCAAAGATCTTTTTAGGATCATCAATAAAGTTTTGAAGTGTTGTGATACATAACTCTACATCAATCTTTGAGGTATCGCTAGAGGTAGTATCGTGATGATCGTTCATACTTGTAAATTAAGGATGCAAATTTAAAAGGAAAACTATGATTTTAGATAAGAATATTAAGGGTGAAATGAAAAGTTTTATGTGCACGCTTTCGCGAAAGCGGAAACAGAATAAACCTACGACCACTAAAAATGAACTACCTAGGTTTTAAAGTAGGTTTCATGTCAGACGTATCTCTTTTTCTACTATTAATGAAATACACTCCTGTTATCATTACTGCAGCGGCTATAATCGATTGTACGGTAATATCCTCGTCTAGAAAATACCACCCTAGAAATAAAGCGATTATAGGGTTCACATAGGAAGATGTTGCAACTTTTTCTGTAGAGATATTTTTTAATAGAAAATTAAAAGAAGTGAATGCGGCGATACCACCGAATAAAATTAAACATCCTAATGCGATATAGGTAGATTGTGTCCATTGTATAGGTGAAATCCACTTTTCTCCAAAAGCGAAACTACCTATCGCAAGCATGATGCTAGCGGCTATCATTTGATATGCTGTTGAGACAAAGAAGTTCTTTGGAACATCTGCCCTTGCTACATATAAACTACCTATACTCCAGCTTAAAATACAGGTAAGAATCATGAAAACACCTGTCCATGTGCCTTCTTTAGTAGTGATCTCATTTTGATTTACTAAGATATACATTCCTAATAACCCTAGAAGTACTCCTATTATAGATTTAATTTGCAAAGCTTTGCGCTGTACTAGTCGCATTAATAAAAGAATAAATAAAGGTTGTAATGCAGCAAGTAATGCGGCAAAACCAGTATCTACATATTTTAGTGCCCATACAAAAACTCCATTCCCGTAGGTTAAAAATAAAAAGCCTACTAGAATCGAATTGAATAATTGTTTTCTAGTAATTCTTAATTGATGACCTAACGATTTTGCAATGATAAAGATGATGGTACCTGCACAAGAGAACCTCACACTAGCTAGCATTAATGGATCTAGCTGACTTACAGCCATTTTATTCCATAAATATGTAGATCCCCAAAATACGTAAGTAGAGAAAAAAGCTAATAAAATAAGAATGGTTTTTCTATTCATTTCAAATTCAAACTAATAGCACTAATATTGATAAACACAAATAAAAAAAAGCCCATCTAAACTAGATGGGCTCTGTACTAATAAATTAAAGAATCGAATTAGTCGATTACTCTAACATTAACGGCGTTTAAGCCTTTCTTTCCTTCTTTAAGTTCAAACTCAACTTTATCACCTTCACGGATCTCGTCGATTAAACCTGTTACGTGTGCAAAATGTTCCTGACCTGATCCTTCTTCTGTGATAAATCCAAATCCTTTTGCGTCATTGAAAAATTTTACTGTACCTGTACTCATTGTATTTGTATTAAATTAATATATGTTATTGTTTGCAAAGTTCGTACCACAAAAAAAGTCTATCAAGATTGATAGACTCTTTGCTTTTCATATCTCGGCGGGCTACCTCGCCTACACCATTGGCCAGGTCTCTCTTCCCAAGGCCTATTCTGACTGGTACCCCTTCCATTTCATACTGAGCAAACTTAAACCCTGGACGCTTCTT
>CAZBCH010000188.1:0-5283 GCA_964490235.1 uncultured Flavobacteriaceae bacterium
GGTTAAAAAAACTATTCTTGATCAAAAAGTAATCGTAATTATCTCTTTAGGGTAAAATGACCTCTGAAACTGCGTCCGTCATTCAATTCAACTCGATACCAATAATCTGTACTGGGCATAGGATTGCCTAAATACATGCCATCCCATCCAGGCCCAACAGGACTTAACTGTTTTAATAATTTACCGAATCTATCGAAAATGTAAATATCTGCATCCGGCTCTGTTTCTATTGCAATTACTTGCCAGTAATCATGAAAGCCATCTTGATTAGGTGTAAAATAAGGTGGCGCTGCGATTATAGTAGTAGGAGCAGTTTTCAAATCGCATCCGTTCAAATCGCGTACATAAACGGTATAATAACCTGGTAGTAAATCCGTGAAAACATTACTACTTTGATAGAAAAAATTATCGATGCTGTACTCAAAAGGACCATTTCCTGTTACAGTCACAGCAATTCTATTATCCCTAATTGTGAATTGTTGTACTTCTATATCTACAATTTGAGTCTCTAGATAATTAGTAACTGTGGTAGATGTGGTGTCTTCACAGCCATTTTGATCTGTTGCGGTAACTGTATAAGTCCCTTCATCGATTACTGTGATGTTTTGACTTGTTGCTCCAGTACTCCATAAATAAGAGACAAAACCTGAGCTAGATTCAATTATAGCTTCGTCATCTTCACATTTTGAAAAGTCTGGCGTTGTATTTACTACTGGTTTAGGCAAAACTTCTATTACAAGAGGTTGAACGTCATAACAAGTAATTAAATCATTATTCTCTAAACGCACCCATATGGTTTGCTGAGGTGTCAAATTCTCGTACTGTAAATTAATACTAGCGATATCAGATTGTGCTTCTTGTTGTGTAGCATGAAATGTAGTCGTTAGATTACCTATTTGTCCATTTTCTACGACAGAAATTAAACTGGCTAGATCAAATAATTCTGTCAGATCTCTAGATCCATCATCACAAATTTGAAAATCATCTAATACAGGTATGGATGGTTGGGAGACAATACGTAATAAAAAAGAAGCTATCTCAATACAGTTGGAATTATTTATATTTTCATAACGTACAAAAACGACTTCATTATCAACACCGTTATACATTTCATTTAAAGGGTTTTGTTCATTTTCTGCCGCAGTTCTTGAATTGTAAAAAGTGTAGGAAAATAAATTGGTATCTTGATTAGCGAGACCTTGTACAGCTGCAGTCGATAAATCAAAGATTTCAATTCCATTATTAGAAAAGTCGTCACAAACGATTAAATCGTTAATAGGATTCAGTACTGGTATTTCTGAAATATTTAGACCAAAAGAGGTAGTTACAAAACATCCATTAGAATTGCGATTATCTATTCGTATGTAATAAGTACCACCTTGATAAAAGTCGTTGTCTTCTAATTCATTGAAATCTTCAATTGCGTCTTGGATAGAAGAATGAATGCTTACATTAAACATTGTAGGGTCTTGATTTCCTAAAGCGGTAATTCTTGTCGTACTGAAATCTACTTGTGCAATATTATCATTCAAATTATCATCACAGATATTAATATCATTAACATTTTGAATTTGAGGAGCATTCACTATGGTAACAACTCGCGTAGAATTGTATACTTCAAAAGCTGTATTGATGGTTAAGGATACCGTATATGTTCCAGCGTTTGTATAAATATGCGTTGGGTTGATAAGTGATGATACGTTGCTTGTACCACTAGAAGGATCACCAAAATCCCAATTAACTATCGAATTAGGGCATGTCGCAATATCATCTGCAAAGAATTGAGTGGCACTACCGCTACAGCCTTCTATCACTCCAAAGGACGGATTGAAAAAGGCATTATAGAATGGTGGCAAACCTTCATTGCTATTAGTTCCAGGGCTTAACGCAAGTCCATCGTATTGAAAATTTGATGTGGCTCCTATACCATTTGGATCATTGATAACAGCTAGCCAGGGCTGTTCATCGCGAGAGTAATAAATTTTATTATCCGGAGCGATTTGTAGCGCTCCACGAGTTACGTCGTCTGATGTGTCATTAGGGTCGCTTTGATATATTGTTATGGGATTATTTTGAAAGTTTGGAGCGGTAGTGTCGTATTGTAACAGTAAACGTTCTCCTGGAATTATTCCACTTCCCAAGGTGTTTAAGTCTACATAAATTAATCTTGAATCTAAAGAAAATTCAGTCCCGTAAGCTTGATAGCCTGCTGGAAAATTAAGTCTTAATGGGTTACTAACGGTACCTGTATTGTTATTAAAATCAAACATCCATGCTCCATAACCAGCTTCATTAGGGTTAGACGGATCAACATAAAATTGAGTCATCATAGCTACTTTAGTTCCATCGGGAGAGACTTTTAAGTAACCGCGTTTATCTGTAGTACGAGTTGCAGTACTAGGAGAAGTTACCGTAGCTGATAGATCCATTCCATTTGCAGTAAGTTTGAATGCATAAAATTGATCAAAATTCAAACTTCCAGAAACACTTTCTGCAAATGTGACTATCCAAGCGTCCTGACCGTTAGAAGTAACAGCTGCAAAAAGTTTTTCTGTACTATTAGGTAATAATTGTATGTTCTTTTGACCTGGTATGACATCACCACTACCACCATTTAATTGCATATCTACAACTGAATAGTACAATCCAGTATCACCTATACCAGTAGAAGGATCTACAATACTTATTGAAAAAACATAATAAATATCTGTACTATTGGGTAGTGGAATAACTAAAGCAGATTGTGTGCTAGAAGGATTGCCTAGAAGACCATTTCCATTAGGCATTACTGAATGGTTACGGTCCCATATACTTATACCATCTGAGTAAAAAAGAAGAGAACCACAAGCATCTGAAATTGCCGAACATCCTTCAATAGTATTCAGTTGACCTATGTTTGTAGGGATAGGAGCACCGCTATTGAAATCGATTCCAGCGTTACTGCCGAAAAACCACCAATTTGCTTGATTTTGAGATGAACCAACAGCGATGCTGAAAAGTAATAAATATTTAATTAGCTTTTTCACGTTTTAAAAATATGTAATAGAATCTATATCTAGATCAAAATGAGTCTTTAATACATAGAATTACAAAATGGCAATGACAGGTTTTATATATTCGTAAAAAAAATGATTACAATGAAAAAAATATTAGCAAGTCTAACGATTATAGCCATTTTATTATCGTGTTCTACAGATATTGAGCCATTAGATCCTAGTTTAAACCCTAATGGGAGTAATCCTGGAAACGGTAATCCTAATACTAATGCAGTCTTCACAGCAGATATAAATGGTACTGCTTATGTAGGTAGTATAGTAGAAGCTACTTTGAATAATGATGGATTAATAATTGAAAGTGAGCAAGGTACTTTTTCTTTAGGGTTTCAAGTTTTTGATCCTGTAGTTGGTACCTTTAATGTAGATACAGCTAGCTCTATGACAGGTGCTTTATTAGTTTATGCAAATGTGCCAGCAAACCTTGCCTGGATAGCTAGTACTGGTGAAGTAGTTATTACTGAAATTGATATGACTAATCAAACAGTTACAGGAACTTTTCAAGGTGTTGCGCAAGAAATCTTTGGTTCTGATACTGATAGAGTAATCACAAATGGTATTTTTCAAAACATTCCATACACCACTGATGAAGGTAGCGATATGGCTACAGCTGATGTGAATGGGATGCCATTTGTAGCTGATTTATTTCCTATTGCAGAAGTAAATAATAGACAAACAATTGTTTTTGACAGTGGTCTAGATGAACGTATCGCCATAAGTATACCTTCAGATATTACTGCTGGAACTTATCCTATTGAAGACTTTTCTGGAGGTATTTATAGTGGTTATTATGAAAGTGATTCTGTAAATATGGGTGCACAGCATGACTCTGTTGCTGGTACAGGTTCAATAGTGATTTCAAACAGAACAGGTGATGTTATTACAGGAACATTTGCTTTTACAGCAACAGACCCTAATAATCCCAGCAGTACTTTTACAATAACAAATGGACAATTTGTGGTAGAAATGTTGTAATGAAATTAATCACTATTAAAAAAGCCCATCTTCACAAGATGGGCTTTTTTATTAATATTTGTACCTCAATTATATTTTAACTCTCCAGCCGTGCTTATCTTCTACACGATTGTATTGAATATCTTTTAAAGCTTCTTTTAATCGCATCGCATATGAATCTTCTAACTGCGGTAATTCATGTGTGAAATCAACGTGTTTGAAACCTTTTATAGGAACTATTACAGCAGCAGTACCGCTACCGAAAATTTCTTTTAAACTACCATTTTCTGCAGCTTCTTTTAATTCTTTAACAGATATGCGACGTTCTTCAACATGAATGTCATGATCTGTTGCCATTTGAATCACACTTCTACGAGTAACACCATTTAGAATACGATCATTATGTGGCGCAGTAAATAAACTATCACCTATACGTACAAAAATATTCATGGTTCCCGCTTCTTCAAGGTACTCATGAGTTGCGGCATCTGTCCATATTATTTGTTGATATCCTTCTTGTAATGCTAGGTTATTAGGGTAAAAACTAGCTGCATAATTACCTGCGGCTTTTGCATATCCTACACCACCATCTGCAGCGCGTGAAAATTCTGAAGCAATAATTACTCTTACATCACCTTTATAATAGGCAAATGCAGGAGACATAATAATCATGAACTTATATTCTGTAGATGGTGCTGCTGCAACACCATTTTCACTTGAAATCATAAATGGTCTCAAATAAAGGGATAAACCTTCACCGTAACGTACCCATTCCTTATCTATTTCAACTAATTTTTTTAAACCATCCATAAAGATTTCCTCAGGAACCTCAGGCATGGCAAGTCGTTTTGCACTGGCATTAAACCTTTTCCAATTATCTTCTGGTCTAAATAAAAACACATCACCGGTAGCATCTTTAAAAGCTTTCATTCCTTCAAATATAGCTTGACCATAATGAAAAACTTTACAGCTAGGTTCAACCTGTATAGGACCATATGGTTTTATCTCTACAGTTTGCCATTCACCGTTACGCCATGTACATTCCAGCATGTGGTCTGTAAAGGTTTTACCAAAGGTCAAATTATCAAAATCTGTATGCTTGATTTTTGATTCTTTTACCTTATCTATAACGATTGCGTGCGTGTTTGTCATAACGTTTTTATGTTTTTGCAAATATACTTCATTATGGTTTAGCATAAATGTAAACGAATTCCTAAATTTGTATAAAATACAAACACATGAAACAGTTCATAATCGGATTATTTGCAATTACTTT
>CAZBCH010000189.1:0-3704 GCA_964490235.1 uncultured Flavobacteriaceae bacterium
CTAGAACACGAGCGATTTAAGGATAAATTTGATTACACTCTAGAAATAGATCCTTCATTGCGAGATACCAAATTGCAAGTACCGCCTATGTTGCTGCAACCTATCATTGAAAATGCCGTGTGGCATGGATTGCGTTATAAAGAAGAAAAAGGCTTTTTAAATGTTGCTTTTACTTCGACAAGCTCAGCACGCGGCACTAAAGCGGAAAATGGAATCCAAGTTACCATAACAGATAACGGAATCGGGAGAGAAAAATCTAAAGCCATAAAAACAGAGCATCAAAAGAAACGTGATTCTAAAGGTTTGGGTAATATTAAAAACCGTGTGGCCTTATTAAACGAGTTGCATGATTGCGAGATTGAAATTAAAGTAACCGATGCTGGATTAAGTCCTGATGTAGGGACTGCTGTTGTTGTAACTATTGAAAGTTAATAGAATCCTGAAGCAGCTTATAAATTCAAAATATGAAACTAAACGCTATTATTGTAGAAGACGAGCAAATATCAAGAGATATTTTGAAGAATTACATTGCTAAATACTGCAAAGACGTAATCGTTTTGAATGAAGCGACTAACGTTGATGAAGCTTTTAAAATTCTTGAAAATACTGAGGTAGATTTAGTTTTTCTAGATGTAGAAATGCCTTTTGGGACAGCATTTGATTTACTAGACAAATTACCTAATAGAACCTTTGAAACCGTTTTTGTTACCGCTTATGATCAGTATGCTAAAGATGCGCTGAATCAGCAAGCAGCTTATTATCTTACCAAACCTATTGATATTGATGAATTGATCAAAGCAGTAGAAATAGTAAAAGCTATAAAAACACGAGAAAACGAGGTAAATGTAGATTTAAGTATCAAAGAAGAAAATAGCTCACAACTTACTGATAAAATAACGATTCCTACTCAAGAAGGTTTTGAAGTCTTGCCTATCAAAGACATTATTTATTGCAGTGCAGACGATAATTACACCCATATTTATCTGGAAAATGATACTAAACTGGTTTCTAAAACTTTGAAACACTTTGACGACATGCTTTCTGATAAAGGTTTTGCGCGTATCCATAAATCTCATTTGATCAATGTTTCTCATGTTACGGCCTATAAAAAAGGAAAAGGTGGCAGTGTACTGTTAGGAAAAGTAGAGTTGCCCGTTAGCCCGAGTAAAAAGTTGGGGTTGTTTGGGTACTTTGGATAATCATTCCTAGAAATCTAGTAAATACACTTTTCTGTTAGCAACTTCACTTGTTAATGAATCTAAAGTTTCTATTTGCAAATTAGAATAAAGAACGTGTTCACCGGGCTTTTCACTTACATTCAATAAATTTTCTGATTTCAAAATGTTGAGCATTTGTCTTGCTACTGCTGCACCAGAGTCTATGATGCGCACTCTATTGGGTAACAACTCTTGTAACCGATCTTTAATGTACGGATAGTGACTACATCCCAAAACCAAATAATCTATTCCAGAGATCATGAATGGTTCTGTGATTTTGATGAGAAGATCATACATTTCTTTAGAGTCTTTTTTACCAGCTTCAATAAGTTCAACGATGCCTGTGCCTACTATTTCAATGGTATTTACATCTTGAGCAAACTCTTTTTGAGTTTTATTAAACAGCTCGCTTGATAAAGTTCCTTTAGTGGCTAGGATTCCTATTTTTTTTGTGTCGCTCTTAAGGGCAGCAGGTTTTATAGCTGGCTCTATACCGATAAATGGCACGTCATAATGAGAGCGTAAATAACTAATGGCATTTGTAGTTGCTGTATTACAAGGCACTGCAATGATTTTGCAGTTTTGACTTAGTAAGTATTCAGTGTTTTTTACACATAGCGCAATGATTTCTTCTTTAGACTTGCGACCATATGGCGCATGTTTTGAGTCGGCTAGGTAGATGGTATTTTCATGTGGTAATAGTTCTATTACTTCTTTCCACACGCTTGTGCCGCCTACTCCAGAGTCAAAAAAGCCTATCGGATTCTTATTCATAGTTGTAAAAATAAGAGAAAAGGTGACTGCACTGCAATATGATACCATTTATTCACATGCCTCAAGAGATGTGATTTTTTATTCCGCTTTCGCGAAAGCGAGATCAACACCAGTTTTAATGACAGCCACAATCTCCATCACCACAGTTTGACGAGTTGTATTTATTAGGAAATATAAATTTTCTAAACAACCAAACAAGAGCTGAAACAGCTATTAGTACAACTAATATGGTTTGTGCGATATACATTATTTTAAAATTTGAAAAGCACCTAGCGCTGCAAAATAAGCAGCTGCGGTCATGAAGAAAAACTGGATCGCTGGCCATTTCCAGCTATTGGTTTCTCGTTTTACAATAGCAAGCGTACTCATACATTGCATGGCAAAAGCATAGAAGAGTAGTAAGGAAATACCGCTGGCAAAATTAAATAACGGGCCACCTAGAATAGGATTAGTCTCTGCCGCCATACGGTTTTTTATAGTTTGCTCTTCTTCTCCATCGCTTTCTACACTGTAAATAGTAGCAAGTGTCCCTACAAAAACTTCACGAGCGGCAAAAGAACTTACGATCGCAATTCCTATTTTCCAGTCATAACCTAGAGGTCTTACGGCAGGTTCAATACCTTTACCTATATAACCTATAAAACTGTATTCTAGTTCATGAGAAGCAATCTTTTGGGCAAGTTCTTCTTCGCTCAAATCCTGATCGGCATACTTTTCTGTAACGATTTGCTCAGCGCCGTTAAACTGATCTCCTATACCATAACTGGCAAGAATCCATAAGATTATAGAGATAGCCATGATAATTTTTCCTGCTCCTACTACAAAACTCTTTGTTTTTTCTATGACCGTTATGACTACGTTTTTGAACATAGGCAATTTGTAGGCTGGCATTTCCATAACAAAAAAGGCTTTGCGCTTGATAGGCAAAATTTTATTAAGCACCCATGCAGAAAATATCGCTGCTACAAATCCTAGTAAATACAATAGCATTAAGGTAAGACCTTGTAAATTAAAGGCGCCTCCTAAAATGCGCTCATCTGGAATTACTAACGCAATAATGATTAAATAAACAGGTAGTCTAGCAGAGCAGGTCGTAAAAGGAACTACTAGAATGGTTATTAAACGTTCTTTCCAGTCCTCAATATTTCTAGTTGCCATAACGGCTGGAATAGCACAAGCTGTACCTGATACTAGAGGCACAACGCTTTTACCACTTAAGCCGAATCTTTTCATGATATGATCCATAAGAAAAACTACACGACTCATGTAACCACTCTCTTCTAATATGGAAATAAAAAGGAACAAGAAGGCAATTTGTGGTATAAAAATTACAATACCACCTAGACCAGGAATTATACCTTCAGCAAACAAATCTGTGAATGGCCCAGCAGGAAACGTACTATTAATCCATGAACTTATACTGGCAAAGGTTCCATCTATCCAGTCCATAGGATAGGTACTCCAGTCATAAATCGCTTGAAATATGAGCAATAGAATGAAGAAGAAAATTAAATAACCCCATACTTTATGAAGCAAAATGCGATCTAGTCTTGAACGTAAATCTTTTGCATTTGCTTTATCAACCGTGAGTACTTTTTTAAGTAGGCCGTTGATAAACTGGTAGCGCACCACAGTTTCTTTGTGCTGCATTTTCTTGAGATCGCCTTCAGACTTTACATCAAATTTGTGTTTTTTTAAGTCTTCTATTTCTCT
>CAZBCH010000190.1:0-3327 GCA_964490235.1 uncultured Flavobacteriaceae bacterium
ACGCTTTCGCGAAAGCGGTACCCTACAACTTAGATTCTTTGCCCTTAATAACTAACGACTTTAAAAAAGCATCGATCTATAAAAAAGAAGAAACTGTTAAAGATGAAGAGTATGAAAAGTTTTACGGTAAGCACTATCGCACGCTGTATGGTCTAGATATTAAAGCGCCAGTAGTGATGCTGGATACACTTTACGGTGGTCTTAAAGTAGAGCGTGCTGGCGGCGGTAATCAAACTCAAGGATTGCGACTAGTTGATAGTCTGGATAGAGAATTTAATATGAGAGCTCTTGAAAAAGACGCTATACAATTTTTAAAAAGTGCAGGCTATGGAACAGTAGATGTAGATAAATATTTTGGTGACACATTTCCACAAGAGTTGATACGGGATTTTTATACAGCAGCACATCCTTATGGAGCTTTTGCCGTACCTAGACTTGCAGGAGCCATAGATTTAAATCACACACACCCTAAATTATTTTATGTACCTAAGCAAGCAACTTTAGGTGATTTTAATAAAACTCATGGAGATCGATTATATATGATCGTAGAAAAGCCAGACGACTCTTTTAAAAACAGTCACATGTTTGGAAATAATCAAGATGTAGAGAGCACACAAGACTTTTTTGATAAAATAAGAGAAGATGAGAAATATCGACTAGACGAGCGCATGTATATAAGAGCTCGTATTTTTGATATGCTTTTGGGTGATTGGGACAGGCATGAAGATCAGTGGCGATGGGCAGAGATCGTTGATCCAAAAGATGACGAGAAGATAAATTTTATTGCGATTCCTAGAGATCGCGATCAGGTTTTTGCAAGATTTGATGGAGAATTGCTCGATTTTATGAGAAAATGGATGAAGGGTGCGAGACAATTTGGTGTATATGGTCCTAACATAGAGCATATAGAACAATTCAGCCAGAGTGCTATTAAATTAGACCGCGCTATCTTACAAAACAGTGATTTGGAACTGTGGAAGGAAGAAGTGGCATATATTCAAAAACACATCACACCAGATGTTGTAGCCAAAGCATTTAACGAAATGCCAGATGAGGTAAAAGACGATTTATGGAAACAAACTCAGCAAGATCTTCTCGATAGAAAAGAAAATTTAAATGATATTGTAAATCGCTATTATAAACACTTTCTCAAGTTTCAAACTCTTAAAGGAACTGATAAAGACGACTACTTTACCATCACAAGATTACCTAACGGTATAACAACTATAGAAGCACATCGCATTAAGGATGGAGAAAAAGAAACCTTGCTATTCTCCAGAACCTTTGACCAGAAACACACAAAAGAAATATGGATTTATGGACTCGATGATGATGATGTTTTTGAGGTTAAAGGAATAGGCGATCATTTCATCAAAATTGTGATTTCTGGAGGGAAAGGTAAAGATGTCTATTCTATTGAAAACGGTTCGTCTATTTCATTGTTTGATTACAAATCTGAAGAAAAAAAGGTAACCGAAAAGAATGGAGCTCGAGTAATCTTTAGGGATGATTACGATATCAATCATTACGACACAGAGAAAGTCCCTACAACATCTAGTGAGCCTCACCTAGAATTACCATACAATCCAGATCATGGATTTGCACCATCTATAGGTTTTACAAAATCTAATTTAGGATATGAACGCAACCCTTATACATCTATGTATGGTTTTAAAGCACAATATTTTTCTCTTACTCAAGCCGCAAAATTTGATGTGTTTGCCGGACTAGGAAACGCTTTAGGACATTGGAATCTTGAGTTTAAGGGTCTGATAACGACTAACAATTATACCGAAAACTTTTTTGGTTACGGTAATAACACAGATTACGATCCAGACACTACATTTGACGCAAATCGCATACAGTTGCAGCGTCAAGAAGCAGGTTTACACATAGTCAAGATAGGTCACTATGGAAGTACTTTTGATCTAGGAATAGGCTACAAAGCAGTAGAAACCGATGCTAATGTGCCAGCTGCAACTAGAATTACCCAATTACGAGATGATTATCTGCAACTACATGCAAATTATGAATATAAAAGTATAGATAACGATAGATTCCCTACGCGTGGTATGCTTTTCAGAACTTCAACCGCTTTTACTGATGATCTTTCTAATGGCAGGCGTTTCTTTAATATTGATCCAGACCTGACGTTTTGGAACGCTATTAATGATAATCGTACCATAGTTCTTAAAACAAATCTGGCAGCTCAAACTAGAATAGGGGACGACCCTTATTTTTATCAAGCAGCCGTTTTAGGAGCAAATAACGGTTTACGTAGTTTTAGAACAGAGCGTTTTGCAGCAAATTATGCGATTAATGCAAGTGGTGATTTGAATTTTGATCTTCAACCCATTAAAACTAAATTATTGCCATTGCGCATCACTCCTTACATAGGTTATGACATAGGAAAAGTATGGATGGACAATACTGATTCGACACGCTTTTTCAATAGTTATGGAGCAGGTGTTGATTTAAGCATGATAGGATTGTTCAGTACAAATTTTTCTTATTTTCATGGTGATGAGGGCGGCAGATTACAATTCGGTATCACCATTTCACAATAATTTTTTAAGAGCATCTAGGATTGTTGAGATTCCGCTTTCGCGAAAGCGTAACAAATAGTAACTTTATTCTACATATAAAGCATTATGACTAACGATACCATCCTCGCTTCAGATTTGCCAAATATTGAAGTAACTGATTTTAGAAAACATCCAAAGCGGTTTCTGAACAAAAAATTAATTGCTAAGGTGCTGGTGTTTATACCGCTACTAGCTGGCGTAATCACAGCCTACTTTATCGTTAAAGAGTACACATTGTTGTGGAAAGTTGCTGGCGGTATATGGTTAGTCCTACTCATTTTAAGCGTATTTATTTCTTATAAGGAGTATTTTGTAAGAGGTTATATTTTAAGAGAGAAAGATATTACCTATAGAAAAGGCTGGTTGTTTCATAGTCAAATTACTGTTCCATTTAATAGAATACAGCACACAGAAATAAATCATGGTCCTATCGACCGATTATTTAAATTGTGCCAGCTAGATATTTTTACTGCCGGTGGTAGTTCAAGCGATTTAAGTATAAGCGGTCTAGATCCTAAAGACGCTGCAAAGCTTAAAGAGTATATTTCTGGAAAACTATCTGCTCATGCTTGATTTAACCACGCCGCAAAGACAGAGCAAGAAAATCATTCTCTTTTACTTATTTAAAATTTTTAAGGGGCTGTTTTTATATGTGCTGTTTGCGTTAATAGGCAGTAGATCTAGCAGTCAATATGGATCGTACTTAACCATGTTTATTGTTTTTATTGCGGTGATGTCTTTA
>CAZBCH010000191.1:0-2525 GCA_964490235.1 uncultured Flavobacteriaceae bacterium
GAATCAGTAGCCACCCAGAAATCACCTTTAAAAGTAAGTTCTCCTTTACGACGCGGATAGTAGACAATGTTGTACGCCTCTACTCCATCTACCATAGCGGTATCTCTAAGCACATAGTTATAAGTATCTATTCCAGCTTTACCTACTGGACTTGTAAAACTCTTATCAAAGAACTTTAAGTAACGCTCGTACACATCGATATCTGCATAGAGGTCTTTTACAAAAGCGATAATGGTTTGGTTATCAGAAAAACCAGAGTTTTTGTTTGCCTTAATCACCTCTTTTTCTTTATTTGCCTCGTTATCTCCATAAACTGACGCGAGTGATTCATTGATAAAAATAGGTAAGTAAGTTTTACCTGTGACTTTGCTAGTATCAGCGTAATTAAAAATGAATTCCATACCCCTAAAAAGCTTTGAATTGATCATAGCACTATCGATGGTATTCATGTCAAATTCTAGCTTCTCATACTTATCGTACTGGTATTGTTTAAATTGAGACAGTCCATTTTTACGTCTATTTTCCCACACTTTACGCAAGATATCAATGGCAGGATTATTTTTTTTAGAAGTTTTACCACTATAAACAACAACGGCATCCAGCTCTGCAGTATCCGTGGCAAGGACTATTTTTAAATTTGTAGAAACTCTAGATTCTAAAGTAATGGTTTGAGTTTTATATCCTACGAACGAGAATTCAACTGATGTATATGTTTTATCAGACTGCAGGTAGAATCTTCCATTATCATTTGAAATCGTTCCTTCACTAGAATTAGGAAATACAACGTTAGCAAATGGCACTGGATCTCCAAATTCATCATAAATAACTCCACCTACTTTAGTTTGAGCAATTACAGTAGCTGTAAATAGAAAGAATCCCAATAAAAACACAAACTTTACTAATGGATGGTAAGAATCTCGCTTTCGCGAAAGCGAAAAATCCGTCTGTATATTTCCCTTAAAGCAAACTTGCGGTTTGATGTTATTTAAATTTATTTTCATAAGCAAAATGCAAAAATCAAATGTAGGATTACTTGAGTAAATGGTAGTTGATTCACTAAAAAAAAAATGAGTTATTCTTTAAGAAGCAAAAAACCCAGCCTATGAAGCTGGGTTTTAATTTTCAAATCAAGAAAAATTTATTTTCTATACATCACTTTCTTCACACCTTCAATCACATCTTCATGATTAGGCAACCATTCTTCAAAAAGAACTGGTGAGTATGGCGCTGGTGTGTCTTGAGTATTAATTTTATAAATAGGAGCGTCTAGATAATCAAATGCTTCTGCTTGAACCATATGAGAAATCTCTGTAGACACGTTACCAAATGGCCATGCTTCTTCAAGAATAATCAAACGGTTTGTTTTCTTAACTGATTTTAAGATCGCTTCTTTATCATAAGGACGTACTGTTCTTAAATCAATGATTTCACAAGAGATCCCTTCCTTTTCTAACTCGTCTGCTGCCTTGTATGCCTCTTTTATAATCTTCCCGAAAGAAACAATAGTTACATCAGTTCCTTCTCTTTTCAAGTCAGCAACACCTATAGGAAGTACATATTCACCTTCTGGCACCTCACCTTTATCACCATACATTTGCTCAGACTCCATAAAAATTACTGGATCGTCATCACGTATTGCTGCTTTAAGTAGTCCTTTTGCATCATAAGGATTTGAAGGAACAATTACTTTTAATCCTGGAGTATTTGCAAACCAGTTTTCAAAAGCTTGTGAATGTGTTGCAGCTAGCTGTCCAGCACTAGCTGTAGGACCACGGAAAACGATAGGACACTTGAACTGTCCTCCAGACATCTGGCGTATTTTTGCTGCGTTATTAATTATTTGATCAATTCCTACTAGCGAGAAGTTAAAAGTCATATACTCTACGATAGGACGGTTACCTGTCATAGTAGAACCTATTGCTACACCAGCAAAACCTAGCTCTGCAATAGGAGTATCAATCACTCGCTTAGGACCGAATTCGTCTAACATTCCTTTAGAAGCTTTATAAGCTCCGTTATATTCTGCAACTTCCTCACCCATTAGGTAGATCGCCTCGTCGCGTCTCATTTCTTCACTCATCGCCTCGCATATTGCCTCGCGAAATTGTATTGTCTTCATATATTATATGTGTAGAGTAGAATCAAATTATAAGAAACAAAAATAACCTACATATTAATAGGATGCGAAAAAAATTGATTAAAATATCGCTTTTTAATTACGATATCGATTTAAAAAAGAGCTTTCGCCACCGTAACAACTTGATAAAATCTAGAATCAATAGAATCACGTAATTATTTGAACCGTTAAAAATTAAACAAAATTTTATTATGCATGCATAGTTTATTATTTGTTTTTTACGTAATTTCGCAAACGATTGAAAAAGAAATTTAAAGACTTTAAAATATGAAAATATTAGTATGTATCAGCCACGTGCCAGATACCACTTCAAAAATCAATTTTACAGATAACGATTCTCAATTTGACACGAGCGGTGTACAGTTTGTTATTAATCCTAATGATGAAT
>CAZBCH010000192.1:0-8095 GCA_964490235.1 uncultured Flavobacteriaceae bacterium
TGCTTATCCGATTCCCCTAACAGGTAACACACTTTATTTAAATAATATTGACACCGGTAAGGCACAACTTTATTCCCTAGATGGTAAAGAAATTTGGAAAGGAAATGTTTTGGATGGAACTATAGAATTTAACGCCATCAAATCTGGATTTTACATTTTAAAAATCTCGTCAGACCAAAAGGTAACCACAATCAAATTATCTAAAAAATAAATGTTTTAGGCTTCCGCTTTCGCTAAAGCGTTCTTATTTCAAACATTTAAAATAATCAAACGGCTCCAGACAATCCTCACATTGAAACATTGCTTTACAGGCTGTAGAACCAAACTGACTTACCAGCTTGGTATTCTGTGAACCGCAATTTGTACACTTAACAAGTTTTTTATCGTTCAACAAAACATCCTTATCGGCAGTTTCTTCTAGTGGTGCGGCGATACCGTACTCCTCAAGTGCTTTGCGTCCACGCTCGGTAATCCAGTCTGTCGTCCACGGCGGACTCATAATTAATTGAACATTTGTGGAATAACCGTGAGCTGCAAAAGCTCTTTCTAAATCATCCCCTATTACATCCATCGCTGGACAGCCGCTATAAGTAGGCGTGAGTTTTATGGTGATTTCTTTTCCTTCAACTAAAACTTCTCTTATTACACCTAGATCTACGACGTTTAGCACAGGGATTTCTGGATCGGCAACTTCTTCAAGAATGGCAAGAATCTCTTTTGGTAAAGATTCGAATATTTGCTCTGCCATGCTTGAAGAAGTTGAACTCGAACTTGAATCTGAACTCGAATTTAAATTTGATAAATTATTCATTTGAATTTTTAATTAGAGTTACTATAATTCTTATTAATTCATCATTTTCTTTTACCAGATATTTACAATCATCCACGCTGATTAGATCTGCTTTCCTTTGAATGTTTAAATTCCTCAGACTTTCACGTAGTTCCTTTAAAGAAATACGTAGTTTATTAATTCGATCTTTAGAAGTACCTGCGCCTAGAGCTTCTCCATAATTGAGAGCCGATGAACATGAAGAACGAATAATTTGCTGAGCAAGATATTGACCAGCATAAGAAGTAGGCATTTTGACATACAATTTAATAATTGCCGCCGCAAAATCTTCTAATCTTTCTGCTAAGTCTTGATAAGACATCTTAATAATTTAAAATTTCGAGTTACTTCAAATTCGAGTTCGAATTCAAGTTCAAAGATTACCACTTCGAGTCTGGATAAGTCCTCTGCATATACTGCATATCTGCAAGGATATAACCCATGTGCTCGCTATGTAATCCTTCTTTACCACCTTTTTGGAAGTACTCTACTTCTGGAATTTTTAAGGTTGACATAGAAAGTAACTCTTCTACTTTTTCATAGTAGTATTCTTTTAATTGCAACATGTCTGGCGCTACACCAGCGGCTATCATAGCATCATCTGCCTTAGTAGTGTGAAACAACTCATCTGTATAAACCCAAAGGTCATTTACTGCTTGTTGCACTCGCTGATGACTTTCTTCAGTACCATCACCTAATCGTTTTAACCAATCTCCTGAAAAACGCTCATGATAACTCGCTTCTTTAATTCCTTTAAAGGCAAGAGCTCTCAGTGTTTCATCTGCACTTTGTTGTAAAGCTCCTAAAAACATTCTGTTATAGACATCAAAGAAAAACTGACGTACAATCACGTATCCAAAATCTGTATTAGGTTGTTCCACCAATAATACATTCTTATACTCACGCTCTTTTCTTAAGAAAGCAATATCATCCTCAGTGGTTTTATCGCCTTTCAACTGTGCTATGTACTGATAAAAACTACGTACCTGACCTAACATATCTAACGAGATATTAGTCATCGCAATATCTGGCTCTAGATTAGGTCCGTGACCACAAAGTTCGCCTAGACGCTGTCCTAAGATTAAATAATTATCTGCCACACCTAGAAGATAGTCGATCAGGTGTTGTTTGTTTTCCTTGGATTCTAGGAATTGTGGGTTTAGTTCTTTTATTGGTTGTTTCATCAAATAAAAATAAAATGAAAAATAAAATGAAAAATAAAGCTTTGCTTAGTTCAAATTATTTTAGGTTCTTAATTATAGTTGATAGAATTTTGCAAAGTTGTAAAGCTTCATCTATCAAATGTGACTGATTGTCTTTTAAAAGTTTAGCTCTCGATTGAATTCTTAAATTATTGTGGCATTCCTTCATTTCCTTAAAGGCTATTCTTAATTTATTTGCTCTATCTTTAGCACTTGACGCACCAGCAAATTCGCCATAATTTAAAGCACTACTGCCAGAAGAACGAATCAACTGCTCCGCATAATATTTAGAAGCATAATTTTTCAATGGAAAATTAAATTCAGTAACTACATCTGCTGCAAACTCAATGAGTCTTTCTTCAACATCATATGGTTTATCACCCATTACTTTTATTTTTATTTTTCATTTTACTTTTTAATCTACATATGCTTCAACTCATCAGGCAGTTCATAAAAAGTAGGATGTCTATAGACCTTATCGCTAGCAGGTTCAAATAATTCGCCGCTGTCCTCTGGACTGCTGGCTGTTATATTTTTACTTTCAACCACCCATATGCTTACACCTTCATTTCTACGAGTATACACATCACGAGCATTGTTTAATGCCATTTCAGCATCTTCGGCATGTAAGCTACCGCAATGCCTGTGTTCTAATCCGTTTTTAGATCTTATAAAAACTTCCCAAAGTGGAATTTCTTGACTCATAATTAGTTGGAATTAATTTGCCAGCCTGAGCTTGTCGATGGTGATTTCATACCCAATTAGCTTCGACAAGTTCAGCTTGACAGTAGTGATATAATTAAACCGCTTGTGCAGTTTCTTTTCTCGTTTTCTGTTTGGCCGCATATGCAGTAGCTGCTTCACGTACCCAAGCGCCGTTTTTCCAGGCATTGCGGCGGTCATCTAGACGTTTCTTGTTCATAGGTCCGTGGCCTTTTACTACTTGCCAGAACTCGTCCCAATCGATTTCGCCAAAATCATAGCTTCCCTTTTCATCATTCCATTTTAAATCTGGATCTGGAATAGTAAGTCCTAGAAGTTCTGCTTGTGGAACTGTTTGATCTATAAATTGCTGGCGTAATTCATCATTTGTCTTACGCTTTAACTTCCATTTCATGGATTGCTCTGTATGCGTACTTGCCGCATCTGTAGGACCTAACATCATCAATGACGGCCACCACCAGCGATTCAATGCATCTTGTGCCATTTCTTTTTGTTCTTCACTACCGTTACATAGCGATAACATAATCTCATAACCTTGACGTTGATGAAAGCTTTCTTCTTTACAAACACGTACCATCGCACGAGCATATGGCCCAAAAGAAGTACTACACAACGGCACCTGATTAATAATCGCAGCACCATCCACTAGCCAGCCTATCGCTCCCATGTCTGCCCAAGTCATCGTAGGATAATTAAAAATAGAAGAATATTTTGCTTTACCAGAATGTAAATCTTCATAAAGTTGCTCACGAGTGATACCTAAAGTTTCACAAGCGCTGTATAAATAGAGTCCATGTCCAGCCTCATCTTGCACCTTAGCGAGTAACGCTACTTTGCGTCGCAATGATGGTGCACGAGTAATCCAGTTACCTTCTGGCAACATCCCTACTATTTCAGAATGAGCGTGCTGGGATATTTGTCTGATATGTGTCTTGCGATACTTCTCAGGCATCCAGTCCTTAGGCTCAATCTTTTCATCTCTCGCAATTTTAGCATCAAATTGCGCTTCTAAATTTTTGATTTCTGCTTCACTCATCTTTTTTATTTTTAATTCCTGCGCAGGCAGGAATCTCTGTGGATTCATCACCTGCAATTGGTTTATACTTTACATTGTTAAACCGTTTTACAAAACGACTTTAATTTACTTCTGCTTGTTGCTTACTGTAATTCCGCTTTCGCGAAAGCGAGGTAGCAAGCACCTTTATTTCATATTACTAATCTGAATTACTAGAACCAAATTTGGGCAACTCAGCTTAGAGATTCCTGCCTGCGCAGGAATTTGGTTACACATCATAATCCACCACTAATTTTTTACTCGTTGGTACACTCACACAACTAAGCACAAATCCTTTTTCTACCTCTTCATCAGTCAAAGCGTAGTTAACTTTCATCTCGACGGTTCCTTCCACCACTTTACATTTACACGTGCTGCACACGCCGCCTTTACAGGCATATGGCAAATCTGCACCAGCACCTATCGCGCCATCGAGCACGTTATCATAATCATCGCCTAGAACAAAATGAAATTCTTTACTTCCATCAATAATTGTAACATCCACTCCATCAACTTTTTTCTCTAGTGCTGCAGCGGCTCTGGCCTTATCTGCATCGCTTAATCCACTTACAAAGAGTTCAAAATGAACATTTTCTTTTTTCATTCCTGCAGCCACGAGTTCATCTCTTATCAAGAAAATCATCTCTTCTGGACCACAAATAAATGCATGGTCTGTATGCGGTGCGTTGATTAAAGTTTTAGTAAGCGTTTGTAATTTTTCTTGGTCAAAACGTCCATTAAACAATGGAATATCTCTATGCTCACGACTTAAGAAATAAAAGACTTCAAAACGACTTAAATACTTGTTTTTGAGTGCTTCTATCTCTTCCTTAAATATAATTGATTTTACGGTTCTATTGAGGTAGAATAACTTGAATTTTGCATTAGGTTCGCTAGCAAGATGTGTCTTAATAATACTCAACATAGGTGTAATTCCACTACCTGCGGCAAATGCGATATAGTTTTTGGCATCATTCTCTTCTGATACTTCGATTCCAAAATCACCGCTAGGTGCAGCTACTTGCAACACATCACCTGACTTTAACTCGCGATTTACATAAGTTGAAAACTTGCCTTCAAAGATTTCTTTAACTGCAACCTTCCACTCATTATCCAGCGGACTGCTGCATAAAGAATAACTGCGTCGCACATCTTCACCATTTATCATAGCGCGCAAAGTCAAAAACTGTCCTGGACGATAATTAAATTCTTCTTTAAGTTCTTGTGGAACGTCAAAGGCTATTACCGTGGTATCATCTGTCTCCTTATAGACTTGAGATAATGTTATGTTATGAAAGCTGTTCACAGATATTAAGTCGTTAAGTTTACACAAAACTAACACTTGTTAGTTTGGAAACCAAATATGTTACTTTCTAGCTGTTTAAACTAATAAAATGAGATAATTGTAGTTTACTATTGCGAAAACGGAATTAGAATAACACCCAATCTTTAACTTCATTTTCACGACTAAAAACGTACAGCTCTATTATATTGCGAGATATGCAATACCCTAACATTACAGCTCCAGATTCCATCTTAAAAGAGGCAGAAAAAGCGATGTCTTTCTATCCTGCTTTAAAAGAAACAGAAATAGAATTTAAGTTTAATGACATGGTACGCAAAAACTTTATGCAGGCACAACCTACCTGGAAAAGCTTATTTAAGTCACGTAAGAACCGCAGTTACATCATTTTAATAAGCAAGGAATTTAAAGTAGAAAATGAAATTTTTACTATTAAAGAAATTCCTAGCGATGTTCTTACTGGCTGGCTAGGTCATGAGTTAGGTCACGTGATGGATTATCGATCACGTTCTACCATAGACATGATTTTCTTTGGCCTAAAATATTTATATTCTCATTCTCATATTCAAGAGGTAGAACGCGCGGCAGACGATTATGCCGTGCGCCACGGTATGGGAGAATATATTTTAAAAACTAAAAATTTTATTCTTAACCATACCAGCCTATCTGAGAAATATAAAAAGCACATGCGTAAATTCTACCTTTCTCCTGAGGAGATTTTAGAGTTGATTAATCGCTATGGAGAAACTGGAGAAAAACCTACTAAGGAAGAGCTGGCGCCTAATTAGTTGGTTAGTCGTTGAGTTGGAGAGTTGGTGAGTTGGTGAGTTTTTTTACTGCGCAAAAAAATCGGTTGGTTCTGATTGTATTTTCCTCAAAGACTCAGAGAATCAAAAACTCAAAGACTTTTCACAAATTCTTCCCAGGCTTTAAACTTCTCTTCATCCATTACTTTTTCCATCTTTACCTGACCACCTTTTTTCTTATTATGGTCGTTCCATTGTGCAAACGTTTCTGGTTGTACTTTATGAACTTGCACACCTTTTAAAGCTTTACTTCTGGCAACTTTATAATTTTTATTAGCTTCTTGAAGTGATAAATCTAGAGCCTCAGCAAGTTCTTTTTCTGAGGTTTCTGTTTCGGTTCCTAAATACCATACGTGTTGAAATTCTCCATCGATTTTCTTTGCAGACACAGTAAATTCTTTGATGCTGGTATTAAATTTTTCTTGTAATTCTGTAATCGCAGTTTCCATTTTTAAAACTGATAACTGACTACCTACTACGTTTAAGAAAAACTTAGTTCTTCCTGTTATTTTAATTTCGGCTTTTTCTACATCTGTAAATTTAATAGTATCACCTATTAGATAGCGCCACGCACCAGAAACGGTAGATATAATTAATGCATAATCTACCTCTGTTTGCACCTCGGCCATGGTTAGAACTGGTGCATTATTAGAAATACTACCATCTTGTTCCACATACTCTGGCTGGAACGGTACAAATTCAAAATAAATACCGCCATCGGTAATCAATTGCATAGAACTAGATTCTGGACGTTGTTGACATGCGATAAAACCTTCACTAGCTAGATAAGTATCTACTATCTGGACGGGCTTTGAAAATAGTTTTTCAAAACTTGATCGGTAAGGTTCAAATGCCACACCACCAGAAGTGTAGATTGATAAATTAGGCCATATGTCATGTATAGAATCTACTTTGTGATAATCCATCACTTTTTTGAGCATCATTTCTAACCATGATGGGATACCGCTTAACATTCCTATATCCCAGTTTTTGGCTTCTTCGGCTATTTTTTGAACACGTTCATCCCAGTCATCAATAGACGATATTTCTTTTCCTGGCCTGTAAAATGAATCTAGAAATTCAGGAATATTACTGGCTGATATACCACTAATTTCACCTATTGTAAAACCATCTTCTTCACTAAAATCTGTCGAACTACCTAGTGCAAGCACTTCACTTTCAAAAACATCGGTAGGCAAATCAAAATTAGTCAACGCGCTTACCTGTCTGGTTCCTGCAGCTTTAATGGCTGCAATCATTTCATCTGTTACAGGTATGGTTTTAGATTTTTTTCCAGTTGTACCACTTGACCTAGCAAGAAATTTTGGCACACCTGGCCATGTGATATCAGGTTTTCCTTCTTTCATGCGTGACCACCATTGCTCATCCATTTTGTGATAGTCATAAAATGGTACCGCTTCCGCGAAAGCGTGCTCCATATCATCATCTTCTAGAATGTTGTTGAAGTCATAATAAAGACCAAAAGAGGTTTTCTTTGCCGTTTTCAATAAATACTCCAAGACTTTGCGCTGTGCAACCACATGATCTGATGTTGCGGTTATAGTCTCGTGTAGATTTAATGCTGTCTTAATTATAGGACCTAATAGTGCCATAGTATAGTGGTTTATACCAAAAATAGCCCTTTAGACGCCTGTGCTAGGTTAAGATTCTGATAAGATTTTAAGTACGAAGAAATTTACGTGTTTAGCCTAATGACTTATGGAACTAGACTATTAAAATAATTACAGCCTAATGATATTTAGTAAAAATCTTTGTTGCCTCATTATAGCTACTTTCAAAAGACATCGCGTTTACATTAATATCTGCTTTAACGGTATTAAAATAGCTCACCATTTTTTCAGTAGGCATATTCCCTGTAAGATCATCTTTTGCCATAGGACAACCACCAAAACCTTGAATCGCACCATCAAAACGGCGGCAACCAGCTTTATAAGCAGCATCTACTTTCTCATGCCATGTAGTAGGTGTGGTATGCAAATGTGCACCAAATTCGATCTCAGGATATTTAGGAATCAAGTTAGAAAACAAATAAGTAATTGTTTCAGGATCTGAGCTACCTATGGTATCTGAAAGTGATAAAATCTTAACGCCCATATTATATAACTTCTCTGTCCATTCTCCTACGATTTCTACATTCCAAGGATCTCCATAAGGATT
>CAZBCH010000193.1:0-5004 GCA_964490235.1 uncultured Flavobacteriaceae bacterium
GAATTCCTGCTAGCCAGTTTTGTAAAATATCCTGAAAGGCAAAACCTATTGCCACACTGCTAACGCCCATTCCCGCAATCAAATCTCCAAAACCTATAGAAGGTGCTACGATGGTAATGCATAAGAAAAAACCAAGCAGAATAAAAATCCATTTAGAAAAACTACCTAGAATCTCACCAAAGTTGGATCTATTTCTTTTCTTGAGTTGCTTTTTAATAAAACTCCCTAACCACCTAGCTACTAAAACTATAATTATAAACAGAATGATACCAACCAAAATATTTGGAAGATTTTTTACAAATCCATCTAACCATGAATCTATTTTCTGCCATATACTTTGTGTATTCAAGTCTATTTCACCTTTAACATCATTAGGATTGTTCTGGATAGGATCTTGTAAAAAAATGAGCATATGTAATAAATTTTGCTAAAAATATTTTAATATTATTACTAATTTGTTAATCTATTATAAATAAACACTTCTTTAACTATTAGCACTTGCACTTGCCATTTGTGCTTGCGTAGTTGTTCAATACAACTCAGGAAGATTTGCACACAACAACCTATTGATTTACAATAAACAATATTAAATAAAAAAGAGGTTGTTAAACCTCTTTTCTAGATCAATGCGACATAAGACTACTTCCCAACGACATGAAATTCATTAAAGTTCTTAGGAACATACATAGTCTGAGTCTCTATATCGTATTTTAATTTTTCAAGACTTACTTTTACATTATCTACTTCTACATAGTCAATTTCAAACGGAAGACCTATAAAATTGAAACGCAACGTCTCATATTCTGTAGTATACTTTCCGTCTTTGTATTGAGAAATAATCATCTCATTTTCTTTTCCTTTAAAACTAAGGTTTCTAAGACTGAAACGACCTTTCTTATAATCATAACCATCTGAAGCATCTTCATATACGATTGATTTTTCTTTGCCTACTGTATAATAAACATCTAGGGTTAGGAATTCTATTTTCTTTTCACCTACATACTGCATTACGGGATAACGCGGGATGATCGAACCTGTTTTTACGAAAAGTGGTATCTCATCAATATCTGCATCAACCCAAGTTTCTTTACCACCTGTAACCGTTTCACGAGTCCAGAAGTTATACCACTCACCTCTAGGGATATACATTCTACGACCTTTTGCATTAGGTTCTAGAACAGGACAAACTAATATTTTATCACCAAACATAAATTCATCATTCCTGTAATGAGTTTGAGCATCTTCTTGATCATATGCCACAAGAGATTTAAGCATAGGTGTTCCTTCTTCTGCATATTGCCAGAAAGTGGTGTACAAATAAGGAAGTAATTTATAGCGCAGTTCAATAAATTTTCTGGTAATATTGGTCACATTCTCATCAAAAGTCCATGGCTCTTGATCTCCATGATCGCCACTAGAATGTACACGACAAAATGGGTGAAAAACACCTAATGCAATCCATCGGGCAAACAATTCTCCTGTAGGTTGCTCTGCAAAGCCACCTATATCAGATCCAGCAAAGGACATTCCAGAAAGCGCCATGCGTTGCGCTTGAATATTTGCTATACTTAAATGTTCCCAGGTAGCTACATTGTCACCAAACCAACTACTTGTATATCGCTGCGTACCTGAGTAAGCAGATCTAGTAATTACAAATGGACGCTTAGGATAAATGAATTTCTTTACACCTTCATAGGTTGCACGAGCCATTTGCGCTCCATAAATATTGTGAGCTTTTCTATGAGAACACGGGTGCCCATCATAGTCATGTCTCACATCATCAGGAAAAGTTTTATTAGGAACTTCCATTACCGCAGGCTCGTTCATATCATTCCAGATACCAGCAAGTCCATTGTCTGCAATGAGCCCCTTAAATAAATCTGCCCACCACTCTCTTACCTTAGGATTTGTATAATCTGGGAAATAACATTCTCCAGGCCACACTTTTCCTTTCATATATGGACCATCTGCGCGTTTACAGAAGTAATCGTTTGCCATTGCTTCTTTATAGACGTTATAATCAGGATCTACTTTAATTCCTGGATCGATGATAGCAATGGTTTTGAATCCATCCTCTTTTAAATCACTTATCATTTTAGTAGGATTAGGAAATTTTTCATTATCCCAAGTAAAACAACGGAAACCATCCATGTAATCTATGTCTAGATAAATAGCATCACAAGGTATTTGTAACTCTCTGAACTTAGAGGTGATTTCTCTCACGTTACTCTCTGGATAATAACTCCATTTACATTGATGGAAACCTAAAGCCCATAACGGTGGTAATTCTGGTTTACCTGTTAACTCAGTATAACCAGTTACTACGTTATTAACATCTGGACCATAAATAAAATAGTAGTCCATATTTCCTCCTTGCGCCCAGAAACTGGTCACGTGATGGCGCTCTTGAGCAAAATCAAAAAATGATCTAAACGTGTTATCAAAGAAAATACCGTAAGCTATCTTATTTTGAAGACCGATAAAAAAAGGAACATTTTTATATAGTGGATCTGTATTTTTACCAAAAGCATATTGATCTGTTCCCCACATTTCAAAACGTTTGGCACGCATATTATTATCGGCTGGCTTATCACCTAGACCATAATAACTCTCACCAGGCTGCGCTTTTTTTGACATTTTAACTACCTCGCCACCATACTCGTAACTTTCTTCATAATGAAATCCTAGCTCATCTTCACAAATAATTTTGCCCTCTAGATCAAAAATTCTAGATCTCAAATCAGATTTTGCTATATGACAAACTATTTTTGAAGTAGTTATCTCATAGAATTTTTCTTTCTCTACAACATTTAATTTGTTGTAACCTCTATTACTTGTCGCTTCTACTGCATAAGAAAAATCTTTCTCTAGCTTACCACCTGTTCCATATTTAAATCTAATTACGCTGTCGCGAAAGATTTGTACACGCAATATCACACCATTATCCGTATGAAAGGTGAGTGTATCTACCACGTGATCAAAAGAGGTTAAACGTCCTGGAAATACATTCCCTTGACTATGTAATTCTGTATTTGTAATCATAAAATGATGATATTCAATGTTTTGAAAACCACACCTAAGTGTATAGTCTTAAAAGTGAAAGTAATAAAAAGAATGTGTATTACCTTAATGTCAGTAAGATAGTTACGCGAACGTTAGAGTTAAGATTCAATTTAAAAGTAAATCTTTAGAAGATTGAGAAATGTAAAATGTAAAATAGAAATAAATGTAAAACGCTAATATTTAAAACATACAAAAGCCGATTTTTCAATCGGCTTGTAATTAACTTCAAAATAAACTATTCTTAATTATTCATTTTGCATTAATGGATATTCTTCAAATATAGCATTTACCAGACGTGTCATTGCTTCTACATTACCACTGTCATATATACTGGTACTACTAGCGCCTTTCCACACCGTTTTATTTGATTCTTTTTCTACTAGGTAAATAACTAAGGTTCCCTCTTTGTAATTATAAGTATCTGTATCATAACCTACCACGGTTGGGTAATTTGTATATCCGTAGTAATAATAGTTATTATAATACGGACTAACTCTTACCTCAGGACGATTATAATAGCCGTATGAAGCATATATAGGATCTCTATCTACTTCTGTTTCTTCATTAATCTTTGTACTAACTAAGACGAGTAAATCAGGATTATCTCTATCCAATTCATAACCTGAATCGATCATATTATCATTTACAGATTGAATGACAAGACGATTTACTTTATCATTAATTGATCTTTCAGATGTTTCTATGGATGCATTAGGAAGATAAGCAAATGTCTCATATTTACTTAAGTTATCATCTGTAGTTTTAACTGTAGCTACTGCAGGACCACAACTATAAATTGTAGCTGTGGTAACAATAACTAAAATGGCTTTAAATAATTTCATAACTTTTTTTTATTTAGTATAATAAAGCTTTGCTCATCAGACTAATAAAAAAAAGTCAATTGTAAGGATCTTAACGGTTCAAAGGTTTGTTTTAACGAGAATTTTTAAAAAAGGGAGTACTTTAATTTATCCATAGACTAATACGCATAAAGGTGGCAACCTTAACTCTACACTATTGTCTCTCCCATGCCAAGATTTATTTTGTGGTACGAATGATTTTTTTACCGTACGATCAGAACCACCATATTTCATAGCATCACTATTAAATAGAAGTTTGTAATTATCACTTGTAGGGATACCTATTCGGTAATTATCTCTCGGGACTGGAGTCATATTGCAAATTACGAGTACGTGAGAGTCCTTACCCTTTCTAATATAACTTATCACCGAGTTTTCATAATCTTCATAAGAAATCCATTCAAAGCCTTCATTGCTAAATTGCTTTTTATGTAAAGCTTTTTGTTTTATGTAAAGTAGGTTGAGATCTTTAACAATATTCTGAATTCCCTGATGCGGTTTAAAATCAGTTAGGTGCCAGTCTAGACTACCCTGAAAATCCCATTCTTCATGCTGTCCAAATTCAGAACCCATCATTAACAACTTTCCACCTGGATGAGTGAACATATAGGAATAAAGTAACCTAAGATTGGCAAACTTTTGCCATTCATCTCCTGGCATTCTTCCTAGTATAGAACTTTTACCATATACGACCTCATCATGTGACAAGGGTAACATGAAATTTTCAGTAAAGGCGTAGGTCATAGAGAAAGTTAGATCATTCTGGTGGTGCTTTCTATAAACTGATTCTTTTTTAAAATATTGAAGTGTATCATGCATCCATCCCATCATCCATTTCATTCCGAATCCTAATCCACCTATGGATGTAGGTTTACTTACCATAGGGAAACTGGTACTTTCCTCTGCAATGGTTTGTACATCTGGATAATTCAAATAGACAGCCTCATTCATTTCTTTCATAAAAGCAATTGCTTCTAGATTTGTGCGGCCACCATTAATATCAGGTTCCCACTCGCCATCTTCTCGTGAATAATCAAGAAATCACATACTCGCTACGGCGTCTACTCTCAATCCATCAATA
>CAZBCH010000194.1:0-8910 GCA_964490235.1 uncultured Flavobacteriaceae bacterium
AAACGGCAATGAGTAATTTCATTCCAGCATTCTTACTTACAGGAAGGTAAGCTGTGGCAATCATCGTCAAAATCGCTCCTACTGATGGTGCCGCACGTAAAATACCAAATCCCTCGCTGCCTACATTTAAAATTTCTTTTGCAAATATGGGAAGCAACATGACTGCACCACCAAAAAGTACAGAAATCATATCCAGTGTTAACGCCCCTAAAATTGCTTTGGTCTTGAATACAAACCCTAATCCTTCTTTTAAACTTTGTAAAATAGGTTCATTGATTTTAGTATTAAGAATAGGTTTTTTTGATATAAAAAATACGGTAATAAAAGCGAGAGAGACCATGCTGAAAACTATGCATAGTGACCAGTGTACGCCAAACCAACTAATCGCAAATCCTGAGAAAGCAAGCCCTGCAACTGAAGCTATTTGCCATGCGCTACTGCTCCACGTTGCGGCATTAGGATATACTTTTTTAGGAACGAGTAAAGCAATTAATGAAAAAAGGATGGGTCCAAAGAAAGATCTTAAAATACCACCAAAAAAAACCAAAGCATAAATGCAATATAAAATTGTATTTGTTGACCAGTTACCTACAACCTCGGGCCAGGTAAGTAAAAACAACCCTAAGCTTATCAAAGAAAATGCACCTATGCAAAGAGCAAGTAAATTGCGTTTTTCTTTTTGATCCACGATATGACCAGCAAATAAAGCCATGCAAAATGCTGGAATAAATTCCATTAATCCAATGATTCCCATCGATAGGGCATCCTTTGTCAACTCATAAACTTGCCATTCAATGACTATAAATTGCATGGACCAACCAAAAACCAGTAAAAATCGCATTAGTAAAAAAACATTGAATTCTTTAAAACGTAATGCTGCGTAAGGATCGCTTTTTGTCATGCTTTAATCTAATGATGTATTGTTGTAATATGCTATTCACATAAAGTGAGGCAAGATACTAGTTTGATGGAACAACTACTTTAGTTTAACAATCTGCCAACAGTTTGAAGTCTATTTATGGTATAGTTTCGCACGATGCGATTGTTTATATTTTTATTTATTGTCATTGTTTTAGAAGTTTATTCTTTCCAGTTAATCAGGACTTTGTCACGCAGTCATTGGTGGAAATGGATATATCTTGCAGTATCAGTTTTTGCTGTTATTAATGTCATTTTACAGTTTACCTGGTTAAATCCAGATCGCTCACAAATTTCATCAGTTAGAGATTTTTCAGTTACACTTATGCTTGCTTTACTAGCATTAAAGGCAGTATTTGTATTGTTCATGATGGCAGAAGATATTTATCGTTTTTTTGAAGGTGTTATTAGCTCGCTTTCGCGAAAGCGAGAACCTGATCAATCCTTTTTTCAAGGTAGAAGAGATTTTATCGCAAAAGTAGGACTAGCTGTTGCAGCGTTGCCATTTGGTGCTATTCTTTATGGAGCCTGGAAAGGTAAATACGATTACCAAGTACGTGAATATGAATTGAGTTTTGATGATTTACCAGAGGCTTTTGACGGCTATAAAATTACCCAGTTAAGTGATATTCATGTAGGAAGTTTTGATGATAAAGAAGAGGTAAAATATGCGATCGATCTGGCTAATCAACAAAAAAGTGATGTTATATTATTTACTGGCGATCTGGTGAATAATGTTGCTAGTGAAATGAAAGGCTGGGAAGATATTTTTGGTTCTTTAAAAGCTCCAGATGGAGTTTATTCTGTATTAGGAAATCATGACTATGGCGACTATGCGCAATGGGCATCTAAAGAGGCAAAAGCAGCAAACATGCAGCAGCTTTATAAGATCCAGAAGGATATGGGCTGGAGGTTATTACTCGATGAGTATGAAAAAATTACTAGAGGAACAGACGCTGTTAACATAGTAGGAGTTCAAAATTGGGGTGGTGGCCGTTTTCCTAAATATGGAGATTTACAAAAAGCATCAAATGGGTTAACTAAGGAAGAGTTCAAAATACTTTTAAGTCACGATCCTACACATTGGGACTTACAAGTAAAGGATGATGAAAAGAAATACCATCTGACATTAAGCGGTCACACGCATGGAATGCAATTCGGTATTGAAATTCCTGGTTTTATTAAATTAAGTCCAGCATGGTTTGTTTATAAAAAGTGGGCTGGAATTTATAAAGAAGCAGAGCAATTTTTAAATGTAAATAGAGGTTTTGGCTTTTTAGGATATTCTGGTAGAGCTGGAATATGGCCAGAAATAACTGTAATTACTTTAAGGAAAACACCTTGATAACTACCATAATTGCTAGTATAGAGGTTTTTGCTTACATTTGAGTATAACTTAATTTGTTATTATGTCAAAGTTCGGTGAGCTTATAAGTGCAAATGTTCCGGTTTTGTTTAACTTTTTTACAAACTGGAATGAAGATACAGAGGCAATGAATGCCGTTTTGCGCAATGTAGCTGCGGCATTAGGTGATAAAGCCAAGGTTATTAAAATAGACATAGAGAAAAACCCAGAACTTTCTGAGGCATTACGTATCAAAGGTGTTCCTACATTTATTATCTATAAAAATGGAGAAATGAAATGGAGACAAAGTGGGGCTCAAGACGACAATACTCTTATACATCACATACAGCAGTTTTATTAAATAGCTGTGATAGATGTACTTTTCCATTCGTTATTTTTTAAAAACTCTAAGTATGGAGGCAGTATTTCCTTTAATTTTTTATAGCTTTTATCACTATCATGAAATACGATAACACTACCATTGCGCGTATTTTTTTTTAAGTTTTCTAGGCAAGAAGCGGCAGTCCTACTTTCATCAAAATCTCCTGAAAGTATATCCCACAATACAATTCTATAACCCTTATCTATTAATTCATTAGTTATTCGACCGGTAATGCGACCGTAGGGTGGCCTAAATAATTTTGACACAACATATGTAGCACACAATTCTACATCTTTTAAGTAAATAGATCTATTGGTTTTCCATGCATTTAAATGGTGGTGGGTGTGGTTTCCTATAGAATGCCCATCTCGTTTTACTTGTTCGTAGGTTTTTGGAAATTGATTTACCTTATCTCCGATACAAAAAAATGTTGCTTTGAAATCATATTGAGATAATTGTTCTAATACAAAATCAGTAACGATAGGCGTAGGCCCGTCATCAAAGGTCAGGTATACTTTTCTTTCTTCACGGTTGCCATGCCAGTAATAATTAGGAAACCGGCCAGAAAACCAGTCATGTATATAATCTGGATAGGTTTTAATTTTCACTTACGGTATCAATAGGAATTTCTTCTCGAGCTGTGGTAACATTGTCCACAGCATTGTCTAGAAGATCTCTTAACTCAACTTCTTGTAATGAGTCAGGATATAATTCTGGATCAATATCGCTATCTTTTTTGATATAATATGCTTCATTAAGATATCTGACAAATGGCTCAAAGTAAGCGTTATATGCATCTACATGTTTATCAATCATTTCTTGATCATTATAGAAAATAGGAACCTCTGTAATAGAGTTGTATCGTACTAATGCTTGTTGGATACGACTGTAGTTGTTTTCTTGTTCTTGTAGCGTTAACGCATTGTAATGATCTAATTCATCTTGATATTTAAGAATAATCTTATTGAGTAGGTTTCTAGCTTTTTCAATTTTATCTAATTCATAATAGCCAGAAACAAAAGGCTCTAACATAGAGTAATTTCCATAGTATTCTAGAGGCATGTGTTTCATACCTAGGTCTAATAATTCTTCGGCTTTTGCGTATTGCCCATCTTTCATAAGAGCCTCTGCAGCTCTTGTAATATTACTTCTATATCCTACACTATTTCTTCTAGTCTCTACATCATGATAGATATCTGGAGAGCCACCATTACCCCAATCCCATTTCTTGATCACTTCATAAGCATAATCTGGATCTACTCTTCCCATGTCAAAAGGGTCTCTAGGGTCCTCAGGAAGAGATTTAATAGGAATTAACCTATAGGCGCATCCGTCTAATTGTAAATAATCTTTCATCCAGATGTAATCATCATCACCAAATGCTCCACCAGAGAAATAAATAGGCCGCTCCCAATTATTTGCATTGATAATGTCTAGCATAAACATTCTGTTTTTATAAACAGCATTGCTATTGATATTTATGACGATCTCATCGACTATTTTATCTGCATCTTTTTGTGGTACTACACCATTTTTTAAAACAGCTTCTTTATTTACAGGAATGGAAATAAATTGAGAAGGAAAAGTATGCTCGTAGTGCTCATTTCTCATTTGCACTTGTGTAAGCATTTTATCACTTGCAACCCAATCCATCCATTGATCTAGTTTCATGGTGTCAGGTAGAACAAGCTTTGAATTTTGGTTTAACTCTTCCATGCGTTGTTGTATTAACTCTTCATCTGCATAGTAAAGCACATCTCTAGTCCCATATTTATACTTACTATGAGATAGAGTAGAAGGAACTGGCTCACTGTCCCACGCTTTCTTTTTCATGTCATCCATATACCAGTCAGTGCTTAATAAAGATGTACACACAATACGCACATCAGTTCGGTAACCTTCTACTTCCTGAGCATACCATAATGGGAAAGTATCATTGTCTCCTATGGTAAAGATCAACGCATTAGGCAAGCAGCTATCTAAATATTTTTTAGCACTTGCAAGAGCGGTATATTTATCAGATCTATCATGATCATCCCAGTTTTGATATCCCATTAGTAATGGAGCAGCTGCAAAACAAGCCGTAAGAGATAGGACCTGTGCCATTTTAGACTTCATTACATCTCTTAGCATATCATAAACGGCATACACGCCCATTCCTATCCACATGCTAAATACAAGGAAAGAACCTACGTATGCATAGTCACGCTCTCTTACTTGAAACATAGACTGATTGAGGTAGAAAATTATCGCTAGTCCAGTAAAAAGGAATAATATTAATGTGACATAAAACGACTTTACATCTTTTCTTGCGTGAAAAACAGCTCCCAGAATTCCCAGAATAAGAGGTAGAAAGAAATAAGTATTTCTACCCTTATTTTCTAGCATGTCATCACTCAACTCATCTTGAGTGCCTAATCGCCATTCATCTATAAACTTTATGCCGCTTATCCAGTTGCCATCGTAAGAGTCCCATTCTCCTTGAACATCATTTTGTCTTCCAGCAAAATTCCACATGAAATAACGCATGTACATGTAACTAATTTGATAATTAGTCATGTACTGCAAGTTATCAATAAAACTAGGCTTTTCAATACTTACAGCTTCTCTTAAAGAAACTAATACTTCTACATACTCTTCGCTATCTATCGTACCTCGCTGTAACCTGCGTTCATAATCGTCAAGGACAGAAAGTAACTCTTGATTATTTTCAAATCCTGGTTTTATGGTGTAATCTAGTCCACCCATAAAATCGATATAATTAGATGCCCGTGATGGATCTGTCATGCGAGGAAAAAATCCTTTGTGACTATCGTTTGTATTAGGAATGGCATCTTTATAATTATTAACAATGACATATTTCCCTAATTTATAGTCTTTCTCATATTTTGGCTTTTCATCTTTAAAAGCCTCGTTATCTTCAGTGTTTGGATCGTCTGGATTATAACCTGCATACATATCTGTAAAAGACTCTCCATAAAACAATCCTGGCGATGGATACTGCTCACGATTGTAGTAAGCTAGTAATGCTCTGGCATCTTCTGGTCTGTTTTCATTTATAGGTGTTCCTGCATTGGCTCTTATCGGTAACATTGTCCAAGAAGAAAATCCTACAAGTACAAACATGATGCATAAAGTAATCGTGTTTAAGAGTGGTAGGTTACGCTTTCGCGAAAGCGAGATCAAAAAAGTAAATAATCCTACAATCATTACAAGTGCGATGATAGTCCCAGAATTAAATGGTAGTCCTATGTCATTTACAAAAAACACTTCTAGATAGCCAAAAATACTAAGTGTATATGGTAATAGAAGTTTGAAAACAAAAAGTAGTACAGCTACAACAGCAACATTTGCAATGATAAAATTGAATGGTGTAATTTTTTTGTAATGCTTGAAATACCATAGCAGTCCTATGGCAGGTATGGTTAAGATTCCCATAAAGTGAATACCGAATGAGAGGCCTACTATAAAGGATATAAGAATTAACCAGCGATTGCCGCGTGGTAAAAACATGTCACGTTCCCATAAAAGACCTATATAAAGCATGGCGCTCATTAGTAAAGCAGCTGGTGCATAAACTTCGGCCTCTACTGCATTGAACCAAAAGCTATCAGTCACAGCATATGCTAATGAACCTATTGCAGATGCTCCTAAAATCATCACATCATTTGCTCGATCCTTTAAAAGATGTCTTTTAAGTAATAGCGTGAGTGACCAGAACATAAATAGAATGGTAAACGCACTTGAGAAAACAGCAAGTAAATTTACTGTATAAGCAATATCTGTAGCTTCCATTGCAAATATGGAGAAAGCTGCACCCATCATTTGATATAATGGCGCTCCTGGTGGATGTCCTACTTCTAGTTTTGACGATGTTGCGATGTATTCACCTGCATCCCAATAACTGACTGTAGGTTCTACAGTGCTCCAAAATATGAATAAAGCAATGGCAAAAACCGCCCAGCCTATTATTTTATTTAATTGTGCGTAGTTTAATTTCATAATACTAATTAACTCTGGCGAAAATAAGATTTATTGAACTTAATCACCACATAAACGTCAAATAGAAAATAGTCGTATGTTTAGTCATGAATTAATGCGAGTTAACCTGTGTTAACGCTAGAAATTTGTATTTGCAAATACCTTGATCTTCTTAAAAGGAGTAAGTTTTTTAATTTTTATTGAAATTTATTTGCTGAAATTGAGAATTGTTATAAATTTGCATCCCGAAAATGTCCCATGGTGTAATGGTAACACTCCGGTTTTTGGTACCGTCATTCAAGGTTCGAGTCCTTGTGGGACAACATAAAACCCTGATTCTATTAAGAATCAGGGTTTTTTTATGGTTTATTAAGATGCGCTTTCGCGAAAGCGGAACCTATTTAATTCTAAAAGTGATCACCGGTAGGCTAGAGTGATTTACTACGTCTTCACTCACGCTGCCATTAAAAAAGTGAGATAAGCCGCGACGGCCGTGAGTCGCCATCCCTATAATATCACCCTTTACATCTTTGGTGTAGTTAAAAACACCTTCTTCTACTGAAGAGTCATTGTAGATGACATATTCTGAAGGTTCTACACTTACATCTTTGAGATATTCTTTTACTTTAGCTTCTGCGGCTCGTGTGCTTAGAAAGTTAGATGGCGTGTTTACATATAATAAATGAAGATTACAATTTGTGTTTTTAGCAAAGTTATCTGCTTCTTTTAGCGCACTCGTAGAATTAGGGTCTAAGTCTGTGGCAAATACAAAATCGTTTACGTCTAGTCGGTTTTTTCTATCTTTTACCACTAGAACTGGGATTTCTGAATTTCGTACAACTTTTTCTGCATTTGACCCTATGAATAGGTTTCTCATACCGTCTGCGCCGTGACTACCCATTACAATTAAGTCTGCATCGTGTCTTTTTACCGTATCCATTATACCGCTAAAGGCTGCGCCTGTTTCTACATCTCCGTGAATGGTAACTCCTTCTAAAAAGTCTGCTTTCATTAGGTTGTCAAATTTCTCTTTGGCTAATTTCATGAAGAAGACTGCTTCTGGTAAGTTAGAGCTGGCATTATTTGCAAGGTGAAGAGGAAGGTCTAACTGGTGTAATAAAAATAATTCTCCGTTGTTTTCTCTTGCAATATCTGCTGCGACTCTCAACGCGTTTTCTGCTTGAATAGAAAAGTCTGTAGGGACGATTATTTTTTTCATAAGGATTGGTTTTAATGTTTTAAATATACAAAAAAAACAAAGTTTAGCACTCTGTTTTTTAAGCCTTTGGAAATGCTTAAAAAAATACTATATTTGCAAAGTATTTAATCGAGTGCGAGGGGACAAAAGTCCCCTCTTTTTATAACTATGTTGAAAGAGAGAGTAGAGGAATTATTAAAAGAGGCTTTTGAAGAGCGACCAGATTTGTTTCTGATAGACTTTAAAATAAGTCCTAGTAATGAAATTAAAGTGGTAATTGATGGCGATGATGGTGTGAAACTATCGGATTGTATGTTAATTTCTCGAGCTATTGAACATAATTTGGATCGTGAAGAATATGATTTTTCTATTGAAGTGTTGAGTGCAGGTGCCGCAGCTCCTTTAAGTTCTTCTCGTCAATTTATTAAAAATATCGGTAGAGATATTGAAGTGATTGATAATGAAAAGAGAAAGGAAGTAGGGCAGCTAGTTACTGCAAACGACCTAGGTGGTACAATCATTTGGAAGGCGCGAGAGCCTAAGCCTGTAGGTAAAGGAAAGGTAACGGTTCAAAAAGAATGGTCGTTTAAATATCAAGATATTAAGCAAGCAAAAGTTGTTATAAAATTTAATTAAAAAGTAATATGGAGAATCTCGCATTGATCGAGTCTTTTTCTGAGTTTAAAGATGATAAAATGATAGATCGTGTCACGTTGATGGCGATCTTAGAAGATGTTTTCAGAGCCGCTTTGAAAAGAAAGTATGGTGAAGACGATAACTTTGATATCATTATTAATCCAGATAAAGGAGATTTAGAGATATGGCGTAACAGAGTCGTTGTTGCAGATGATGAAGTAGAAGATGATAACTCTGAAATATCGCTATCTGAAGCTCAAAAAATTGAACCTGATTACGAAGTAGGTGAAGATGTTGCAGAAGAAGTAAAGCTTATACAATTAGGTCGTCGTGCTATTTTAGCATTAAGACAAAATTTAATAGCTAAAATTCATGAACATGATAACACAAACATATTCAAGCAGTTTAAAGAGCTTGAAGGTGAATTGTATAGTGCAGAAGTACATCATA
>CAZBCH010000195.1:0-3450 GCA_964490235.1 uncultured Flavobacteriaceae bacterium
AGGTGTTTTAGAAAAAGTAGGTCAAGGTTTAAGTGTAGGACCTCCTAAAGACGGTAGTGCATATGTTCCTGTGAGTTTTGTAAGAAAAATTTATGGTGATAACAATAGATCACGACTGCCCGCAGTTATTGTTAAACCTAAAAAAGATGTAGATCAAGATGAATTTATAGCAACTCTTGAGCAAAAACTAAGATTATATAGAGGTTTAAAACAAGGTGAGTTGAGTACCTTTTTTATAAACCCTATCAAAGGATTGTCAGACTTACTAGATACCGTAACCAGTACACTTACCTTAGTAGGAGCTGTGATTGCAGGTTTTTCTGTTCTTGTAGGTGGTTTTGGGATTGCAAACATCATGTTTGTAAGCGTTAAAGAGCGTACTAATCTAATAGGTATTCAAAAATCCTTAGGTGCAAAAAGTCGTTTTATTCTTTCACAATTTTTGTTTGAATCTATTATTCTGGCATTGTTCGGTGGACTGTTTGGGCTGCTCTTTGTCTGGATTGCAAGTATTATTGCAAATAGCTCTACAGAAGATTTCACATTTGTTTTGAGCTCTTCAAATGTTTTATTAGGCACATCTATAAGCGCTATAATAGGTTTAATTGCAGGTATTGTTCCAGCAATTATCGCTGCAAAACTAGATCCTGTAGAAGCAATTAGAACAGGAATGTAAGTGGCTAGTTAACTTTTATCCCCTTATGATGACTATAGTTTCAACATCTATTTCGGTATAGAAACAGTTTTGATGATTATTCTATTCTCTATTGATTTTCAAAACTCTAAAAAGCTATCTTTGCAAAAAATTTGAATACGATGAACAGAGGTAGCGAAGGATCAAAAAATAAAGGTAAAGGCCGCCGTGATGGTAAAAGTGCTGCACCTAATAAAAGTGGTAATGACCGTAAAGGAAAAACATTTCATAAAAGTGCCGATAATGATGATCGTAAAACCACTCGTGGTGGTAAAAATCAAGTCGTAGGCACATCTCGTTCTGGTAAACCTGTAACAAAAAAAGAATATATTGAACGCAAGAAGGCAGAAAGTTTTAGTAAACGAAAAACTGATAAAGCGGGAACTAGACTTAATAAGTATATAGCAAACTCTGGTTTATGCAGCCGTCGCGATGCAGATATTTATATTAAAGCAGGTAGTGTTTCTGTTAATGGGAAACCTGTTACAGAAATGGGATATCAAGTAATGCCAGGTGATGAAGTTAAATTTGATGATCGCCCGATACAACCTACTAAAAAAGAATATTTTATTCTTAATAAACCTAAAGGCTTTAACTCACCTCGTAAAGGAGAGCGCTCTTCAAAAACAGTCTTAGATCTTATGGAAAATGCTAGCCCTAATAGCTTACACTTTGTAGGTAGATTAGGAAGAGCCTCACTAGGATTAATGTTGTTTACAAATGATCTAGAACTAGCTAATAAATTAAACAATCCTAAACAACCATTGCGCAAAATTTATCAAGTTGCCTTAGACCGTAGTTTTAAGCATGAACATTTAATGCAGTTACGTAAAGGGATAATTATTGATAAAGAGGTTATTGATATTAAAGATATCAATTACATAGAAAATGGTAAAAACAACGAGATAGGAATAGAAATTTATAGCGGTAAAGACAATATTGTTCAAAATCTTTTTGAAGCTGTAGGTTATGAGGTTAAAGTTTTAGATAGAGTTGTTCTAGGAGGCCTTACTAAAAAGGATCTACCTCGTGGCCACTATCGCAAACTTACTGAACAAGAGGTTATTAACCTTAAAATGTTATAATTCAAAATTAACATTTTATTAACTTCAACTTGTTTACTTTTAATATCTTTATCGAGCAAATAATTGCTTTTATAAATTTTTATCAGTTTACATATTGAACACAAAATACATTGATCTTATCGATCAAACCTACTTCTTTCCAACAGAGGAGTTTGAATTGAAAGATGGACAACTTCAGTTTCATGACATCGACCTAATGGCTCTTGTTGAGCAGTACGGTGCTCCTTTAAAATTTACTTATTTACCTAAAATATCCGATAATATAAATCGCGCTAAAAGCTGGTTTGATATAGCGTTTAAAAAAGCCGACTATAACGCAAAATATCATTATTGCTATTGTACGAAAAGCTCCCATTTTAAGCACGTTCTTGATGAAGCCCTAGGTAATGATATTCATATTGAAACATCGAGTGCTTTTGACATTAATATTGTCAATAAACTAAAGGCAGAAGGAAAAATAAAAAATGAAACCTTTGTGATATGTAATGGTTTTAAAAGAGATCAATATATTCAGAACATTGGTGAACTAATCGATTCTGGACAGAATTGTATTCCTATTATCGATAACTATGAAGAACTAACACTTCTTACCGATATAACTAACAATAGGTTTAATGTAGGAATACGCATAGCTAGTGAAGAAGAACCCAAATTTGAATTCTACACCAGTAGATTAGGTATAGGTTACAAGAATATTTTGAACTTTTATAAGAATCAAATTGCGTCAAATGATCAAGTGCAACTTAAAATGTTGCACTTTTTTATCAATACAGGTATTAGAGATAATGCCTACTATTGGAATGAATTACATAAGTGTCTTAAAGTCTATGTAAGTCTTAAAAAGATTTGTCCATCATTAGATAGTCTTAATATAGGTGGTGGCTTTCCAATAAAAAACTCACTTGTTTTTGACTTTGATTATGAATACATGATTACAGAAATTGTTGCACAAATTAAACAAGTGTGCGACGAGGCTGATGTAGACGTTCCTCACATCTTTACTGAATTTGGTTCTTTTACTGTTGGAGAAAGCGGTGGCGCTATCTATAAAGTGCTCTATCAAAAGCAACAAAACGATCGTGAAAAGTGGAACATGATTAACAGTTCTTTTATCACCACATTACCAGACTCGTGGGCAATTAATAAGCGATTTATTATGCTAGCGTTAAATCGCTGGAATGAAGAATATGAACGTGTATTATTAGGTGGACTAACTTGCGATAGTGATGACTATTACAACAGCGAGCAAAACGTTAACGCTATCTATTTACCCAAATATCATAAGGATAAACCGCTTTACATAGGCTTTTTTAATACTGGCGCATATCAAGAGACCATTGGAGGTTATGGAGGCTTACAACATTGTTTAATTCCAGCACCAAAACATATCTTAATAAATAAAGATCATAAAGGAAATATAACTACTGAACTATTCAGAGAACAACAAAAAAGTGAAGACCTGATGCAGATATTAGGTTATGGTAAAAACTCAAAAAATAAAACAATAACGCAATCAAATTCTAAGAAAGAATTACAATTAGCTAACTCATAAAATGAATACTAAAACCTATGCTGGTATACCAGAAGAATATTCAAAATTAGAGACATCAAAGATAGTCTTAATACCTGTGCCTTATGATGGCACAAGCACATGGCAAAAAGGTGCGGATA
>CAZBCH010000196.1:0-4681 GCA_964490235.1 uncultured Flavobacteriaceae bacterium
GGTCATGGTCCATTTTCGCATGCTTTGGAATATCAAATTATAAATAAGGTTACACATGAGCAACTATCATGTCATTTTATGAATGATTTGAACCGAGAGTTTAACGGTAGTTTAACGCTAGCCATTCAAATCTTTAAAGGCGAGTATCACCGTCCTTTTATGTTAGAGTTAATTTCTAGCCAGCTAGATATGGATCGTTTGGATTATCTTAAAAGAGATAGTTTCTATACTGGCGTTGCAGAAGGTAATATTAACAGTCAGCGTTTAATAACGATGCTTAATGTGGTCAATGATCAATTAGTAGTTGAGGAAAAAGGACTCTATAGTGTAGAGAATTTCTTGTCAGGTCGTCGTTTAATGTATTGGCAAGTTTATCTACATAAAACAGGAATTGGTGCTGAGCATTTATTACAGTCTGTTATTAGACGCATCAAAGAATTACTTAAAATGGGTATAAAGGTAAAATTACCTGATAATTTTGCTTATTTTTTCACTAATGAAAACCCTGATTTTGAATCAAATGCGGCAGATTTAAAGCGTTTTGCAGCTTTAGATGATTCTGATATTATATATACCCTTAAATTAGGTACAAGCCATTCAGACTTTGTATTAAGTGAGCTTTGTAAGATGATTCTTAATCGTCAACTTCTCAAAATTAAATTTTCTAATAAACCTATTCCTCAGAACAAAGTTCAAAAACATCTTCATAAGCTTCAATCTACCTATAGTCTTAGTGAAAAAGAAGCTTCATATTTCGTATTTTCAGGTGAAGTTACTAATCTCGCTTACGCGAAAGCTAAACCAATACAAATTTTAAATAAAAGAGGGAAATTAATAGAATTGATTAAAGCAGGAAAAGAAGATAGTTTTAAAGCATTGCTTAAAGAAGTAAAGAAATATTACTGTTGTTATCCTAAGCTACAAGATTGATATAAATTAGTATTTTTGCGATAATGAAATTTACTATTAAACAAGTTGCGGAGATTCTAGAAGGAACCATTGAAGGAGATCCGACTATTGAAGTAAGTAAACTCTCAAAAATTGAGGAAGGTGAATCAGGTAGTTTAAGTTTTCTTTCTAATGCAAAATATACACCTTACTTATACAAGACCCATGCAAGTGCGGTTATTGTAAACAAGGATTTTGTCTTGGATCAAGATGTAAATTGTGCATTAATAAGAGTAGAAGACGCTTACCTTGCATTTTCAAAGCTACTTGAGTTCTATCAAATGACTAAGAACAATAAATCAGGTATCGAGCAGCCATCTTTTATTCATGAAACAGCATCTTATGGAAAAGAATTGTATCTCGCCGCTTTTTGTTACATAGGAGAACACGTCGTTATAGGGGATAATGTTAAAATTTATCCTAATGTGACTATTGCCGAAAATGTAACCATAGGAAATAATTGTATCATTCAATCCGGCGTTCAGATCATGGCAGATACAGTAATAGGAAATCATGTGTCCATTAATTCTGGTAGTGTAATAGGGGCAGATGGTTTTGGTTATGCTCCTAAAGATGATGGTAGTTATTCAAAAATTCCCCAAACTGGTAATGTAGTTATTGAAGATCATGTAAATATAGGAGCTCTTACAACTATAGATAAAGCAACACTAGGTAGCACAATAATTAAATCAGGAGTAAAACTGGATAATCAAATTCAGGTTGCTCATAATGTAGAAATAGGAGAAAACACCGTTATTGCGGCTCAAACTGGTATTGCTGGATCTGCAAAAATCGGTAAGAACTGTAGAATAGGTGGACAAGTAGGAATTGCGGGCCATATCACAATTGAAGATAATGTTGGGATTCAAGCCCAAAGTGGTATAGGTAGAAAACTAAAAAATGGATCGGTAGTTCAAGGTTCTCCTGCATTTGATTATGTAGACTGGAATAGAAGCTACGTCCTATTTAAAAATTTAAGAAAAATCGAATCGAGAATCACTGATCTTGAGAAAAAATAAAGTGAAATGACGGTAACAGAATTCAAACAAACTACAATAAAAGACGAAGTAACCCTATCTGGAGTAGGATTACATACAGGTAAAAAAGTTACCCTTGTCTTTAAAGCAGCTCCAGAAAATCATGGATATGCTTTTCAAAGAGTCGATCTAGAAGGAAGCCCTATTATAGAAGCAAATGCAAACTATGTAACTGATACAAAAAGAGGAACTACGCTAGACAAAAGAGGTGTTCAAATTAATACTTGTGAGCATGTCCTTGCAGCGTTAGTTGGGTTAGAGATAGACAACTGTTTGATTGAAATAGACAGCAGCGAGCCTCCTATAATGGATGGATCTTCAAAGTTTTTTGTTGAAGCTCTTGAAAAAGCAGGAAAAGTAGAGCAAGATCAGTTTAGAGAAGAATATGTTATCAAAGAGATAATTTCTTATAAGGATGAGGAAACTGGTAGTGAAATCATCGTTATGCCAGCAGATTCCTATCAAATCACTACTATGGTAGATTTTGGTACTAAAGTATTAGGTACTCAAAATGCTACATTAGAAAAGCTAAGTAACTTTAAGGATGAAATTTCTAGCTCGAGAACATTTAGTTTTCTACATGAAATTGAAATGTTATTAGAACACGGTCTTATTAAAGGTGGTGATTTAAACAACGCGATAGTTTATGTAGACAAAGAATTGTCAGAGAAAACTACTGAAAATCTTAAAAAAGCCTTTAACAAGGATAATATAACAATACGACCTAACGGTATTTTAGATAATCTTGAGTTACATCACCCTAACGAGGCTGCACGTCACAAACTACTTGATGTAATTGGTGATCTAGCATTAGTAGGTTACAGAATTAGAGGTAAAGTAATTGCGACAAAGCCAGGTCATTTTGTAAACACTCAGTTTGCTAAGAAGCTTTCTAAAATAATCAAAAAAGATATTAAGGATAACGTTCCTCAAGTTGATATTAATAAAGAGCCACTCATGGACGTGGTTCAAATAATGAATGTACTACCTCATAGGCCACCATTCTTATTAATTGATAAGATCTTTGAATTATCAGATTCTCATGTGATAGGATTGAAGAATGTCACGATGAATGAGCCGTTTTTTGTAGGTCATTTTCCAGGACAGCCTGTAATGCCAGGAGTTTTAATAGTAGAAGCAATGGCTCAAACCGGTGGTATACTTGTTTTAAGTACCGTTCCAGATCCAGAAAATTACCTGACGTTTTTCATGAAAATGGATAATGTAAAGTTTAAAAGAAAAGTGTCACCTGGAGATACTCTTATATTTAAATGTGATCTCATTTCTCCTATAAGAAGAGGTATTTGTCACATGCAAGCTTATGCTTATGCAAATGGTATTCTTTGTGCCGAGGCTGAGTTAATGGCACAAATTTCAAAAGTTAAATAATGAATCAACCACTCGCATACGTACATCCTGGCGCAAAAATCGCAAAAAATGTAGTAATAGAACCTTTTACAACTATTCATAATGATGTTGTTATAGGTGAAGGTTCTTGGATAGGATCAAATGTTACTATAATGGAAGGTGCTCGCATAGGTAAAAATGTAAGTATATTTCCTGGTGCAGTAATAAGCGCAATTCCTCAAGATAAGAAATTTGAGGACGAAGACACTTTAACCATTATAGGAGATAATACCACGATTAGGGAATGTGTTACCATTAACAGAGGTACATCTGATAGGATGAAAACGGTAATAGGAAAGAACTGTTGGATCATGGCCTACTGTCACATCGCTCATGATTGTATTGTAGGTGATAATTGTATTTTTTCAAATAATAGTACACTAGCAGGCCACATAACCGTAGGCGATCATGTTGTTCTTGCAGGAATGGCTGCAGTACAACAATTTTGCCAGGTAGGTAGTCATGCATTTGTATCTGGTGGATCGTTAGTACGCAAGGATGTTCCACCATACGTTAAAGCCGGTAGAGAGCCTTTAAGTTATGTAGGGATCAATTCAGTTGGGTTACGTAGAAGAGGTTTTGAATTAGAAAAGATTAGAGAAATACAAGATATTTACCGCATACTTTATCAAAAAAATTACAATGTTTCTCAAGCGGTAGAAATTATTGAGGCCGAGATGAGCGCCACACCAGAAAGAGACGAAATTCTAGAATTTATAAAAAACACAAAGCGAGGTATCATGAGAGGATACATCAGCAAACAATAAGATATGGCAAGTACAAGCGACATTAGAAAAGGATTATGCATCCGTTACAATCATGATATTTACAAAATCATTGAATTTTTACATGTAAAACCAGGAAAAGGACCTGCTTTTGTAAGAACAAAATTAAAATCGGTAACCTCAGGAAAAGTGATTGATAACACATTTTCTGCAGGTCATAAGATAGACGACATTAGGGTAGAGACTCAAGCTTTTCAATTTTTATATCAAGATCAAGAAGGATATCACTTCATGAATACAGAGACTTATGAGCAAATACGTTTGCAAGAGTCTGTTCTTGATGCACCAGGACTGCTTAAAGAAGGTGAAATTGTAAAAATACAGATCAATACAGAGGATGATTCTCCATTATCGGTAGACATGCCTCAATATGTAGTTCTAGAAGTTACAGCTACAGAACCAGGTGTAAAAGGAAATACAGCAACTAATGCGACTAAACCTGCAACAGTAGAAACCGGTGCTGAGGTTATGGTGCCACTTTTTATAAATGAAGGCGACATCATC
>CAZBCH010000197.1:0-2062 GCA_964490235.1 uncultured Flavobacteriaceae bacterium
ACAAGTACCTCCTGCCATAACAGTAGATTCTTGTAATTCAACATTAAGAGCTTGAACAGCTGAATAAGATGGTAAGCTACTATTATCTCCTAGACTAGCTAAAAGTCTGAAATACAATACACCAGTATTATTAGGTGCAGTATTTACCAGTCCAGCAGCTTCAGCAAGCATAATCATTTGTCCAACTGTCACTGGAATTTCATTACTTGTAGTATTCCCTAAGTTATAAAGTGCCTCACCTTCAACATAATCACTAAAATCTTCCATAGTTGCAGCTTGCAAGCTGTATGTAACATTTGTAGGGACACCAAAATTGGCATCATCCCAAGTAAATCGTTCTGCTAGATTTCCACTAACAGATGAGTTTAATAAATAGTTATCTAGAAAGGTTGTATTGAATACTAAATCTGTAGCTTCAGCAGCAACAAAATCTAAATCGTCATCTTCTTGACAGGCTGTAAACGATAATACAGCGATACATGTTAATAATATAAATTTTAAATTTTTCATTGTGATATTTTTTATTAGAATCCTGGGTTTTGTGTTAAATTAGGGTTGTTTTGTAGGGCAGCACTAGGAATTGGGAATAGTTTATAAGTGTCAGGTATAGAAGTTCCCTCTGCTGTTCCACCTTTCCATGGCCAAATGTATGTGCTTCCTGTAAACTTGTTAAATCGAATTAAATCAGAACGTCTGTGGCCCTCTAAGTTTAATTCTCTTGCTCGCTCATCTAAAATAAACTGTTCAGTAATATCTGAAGCAGTTATTGAAGAAGCGTTAGATCGTTGACGAACTTCATTAACAAGCATTGCCGCTGTACTGATGTCAGTTCCAGCTGCACCTCGCCAAGCTAGTTCAGCATACATTAAATAAACATCTGCTAATCTAAATAATGGGAAATCTGTACTTGAGAAATCAGTAGGAGATGACGTGGCAGCGAAATTTGAGTTTCTATATTTGGTTGATGGATAACCATCAGTCCAAGTTCTGTAATCAGTCATTTCATAGTTGTGTCCAATTGTCCAGAATAAACTTGCACGTACATCTGTAGAGGCTTGTAATTCTGCTTCACTTGCTCCAAATAAACCATACCAAGCTTTTGTTGATCTGTGACCTGTCCAACCTTGTGTTGCTCCAAAATCATTAGGGTTCATAGTTTCAGAGCTTAAGCTTCCATTTACGATGTAGGTAGTATTTCCAAAACTCTGGCTTATTACAGCATCTGCAATCAGAGGAAAGATAATTTCCTGAGAGTCATCATTGTCAGAAGAAAAGTTTAACCTAAAGTCTGGAGCTAAACTGTACAATCCATCATTAATTATACGACTTACAAACGTCGCGGCATCATCAAATTTACTCATACCAGTGTATACTTCGGCATTCAAATACAACTTGCCTAATAGCATTTGAGCAGCTGCTCTAGTTGCTCTGCCGTAATCCGCATCAGGTACGTTAGGACCTGGGTTTGGCAATAGAGGCTCAATAGCTAAGAGCTCAGATTCAACAAAAGCGAATAACTCCTCTCTACCTGACTCAGGTAACGGTTGTGTAATACCAAATTCATTTTCGGTAATTAGAGCACCTTTACCAAAATTATCAATTAAATAATAGTACGCTAAAGCTCTTATGAATCTAACTTCAGAAACTACCGCATCTTCATCGGCAACATCAACAACATCAAGTACATTTAGTAAATTATTACATTGCGGAATCGTATAATAGATTCTGTTGTATAAGTATCTGAAAAACTTATTATCAGCAGTCCAGTTTGAGGTCGTAGTCAATTGATCTAATCCATTATCACCCCATCTATTCTTCATAGCATCAGCTGTAAAATCTTGCAGATTAATAATTCCTCTTAGAAATGGCGATTCACCTGCGTCATCTGGAATATCAGAACTTCCTGGTCCATCAGGTCCAGAAAGTGCAAATGATCCATAGAGACGAGATAAAACGCCTTCAACAGCTTGAGGATCGCTTGCAAGAAGTTCTTCCAAAGATAACTCAACTTTAGGTTCGGTGTTCAAGTCGTCGGTACATCCTATAAATAATAGAACAACCA
>CAZBCH010000198.1:0-10621 GCA_964490235.1 uncultured Flavobacteriaceae bacterium
CATTGTTTTAATACTCTAAAAAATGAGTATCCAGAATTAGGCGGTAATTATGAAGTTGTTCACCATACACAATTTTTAAAATCTCTAATTGCAGATGGTCGCTTAAAAATTGAAGGAGGAAAATTTAAAGGTAAAAAAATCACTTATCACGATCCATGTTATTTAGGTAGAGCAAATAACGAGTATGAAGCGCCTAGAGAACTGTTAGAAAAGTTAGACATAGCTCTTGTAGAAATGAAGCGCAGCCGCCGCAATGGTCTATGTTGTGGTGCTGGTGGTGCACAAATGTTTAAAGAACCAGAGCCAGGAAATAAAGATATTAATATTGAGCGTACTGATGAGGCAATAGATACAGGCGCTGATATTATTGCAGCAGGTTGCCCTTTTTGCAACACAATGATGACAGACGGCGTAAAAGCTGCCGAAAAAGAAGATAAAATAGAAGTGCTAGACATAGCAGAATTAATCGCAAACGCAGAAGATTTATAATGAAAAAACTAACCATCCTTTTATTCGTATTTATTACCAGTACCATCGTAAACGCTCAAAAATTTGATGATGCCGTTGTATCAGAACTTTCAGATAAAGTTTGTGAGTGTTTGAAAACTAAAGGTAAAATTGAAACAAAAGCTCAGGCAGAATTAGAATTAGGAACTTGTATGCTAACTGCTTATTCAAAAAATAAAAAATATTTTGATAAAAACGGAGCTAACTTCCTTGAAGGCAATAATGCTGAAAAACTAGGTGAACAAGTAGGTATTAAATTAGCCGGTTCTTGTCCTGAAGCAATACCACTATTTATGTTATTTGCTGATGAAATAGAAGATGAAATGGAGTCTGATTCTTATGAAGATGAGAATATAATTTTCACTGGTAAAATCACTAAAGTAGAAAGCGATAAATTTAAGTCCTTTGAAATAAAAGAAGACAATGGACGTGTGCGTAAAGTTCTATGGCTCACTTACGTAGATAATGATCAATTATTAGAAGATGCCATTAAAGGTAAATCTTCTTATCAATTTACTGTGATGGAACTAGATATTTACGATCCTCGTATAGGAGAATATCGCAATATGCTGGTACTAGATCGTATTGATGTAAAGGAAGACTAATTGAAAGAAAAGACAGACTATAAAAGTATAATACTTTCAGGATCTTTCGGTGGTCTTGTTTATGCAATTTTAATGTCTATTTTCTATCAACTAACTGAAGATAAAGGCTTTAATTTTATAAAGTTTTTGATAGACTTTACCATGTTTGGATTATTGATTGCCGTTGTAATATGGTGGTCTATGAGAAAATCCAGAAAGGATAGAAAGAAATGAGCATTTTTGATTTCAACAAAGTACCTGTTAAAAGAAGAATTGTTTACGGATTTTTGTTAGCTTCATTAACTTGTTTCTTTTGGTTTTTGTCGTCTTTATTATTTGAGCAGGCTAATTATGGTTTTCCAGCCTACATTCTCATGTTTATGGTAATGTTCATTATTGGTTTTTCTACAATAAGAATTAAGGTCAACAAAAAATGAATAAAAACGGAAGCTTATATTTAATTCCTAAGTAATGTCTTCATTTTTTAAAAATCTATATGATTTCAAAAAAGTCAATTTAAAAACAAGAATAATCGCTGGTTTATCGATGGGGCTTCTAAATACCATCATAGTTTATCTAGCTGATGTCTTCTTTAATTGGTCAGATTTAGGAATTGATTACTATGGATTCTATTTTATATGGATGTCTATTTTTGGTTTTTTCTTTGCTGGAATTTTTATTAAAAAGAACTTTTAATCAAATTAATATCTTTAAACTTGAAATTACAGTTTTTAGTTTTTAAATAAATGAATTATGCACGCAAATTTTAAAGATCTACCAGATGAGTCTAGAGTATGGATCTATCAAGCTAATAGACCTTTTACAACCGATGAGCTTAATGAGTTGAAGCCTCAAATGGATAATTTCTTACAGCAGTGGACAGCACATGGTAAGGATCTAGTTGCAGGTGTAGAGTACCCATATAATAGATTTATTGTGATAGGTCTAGACCAGTCTAAAGCTGGTGCTACAGGTTGCTCAATTGACGCTAGTGTACGTTTTATTCAGTCGATAGAAAAAGCATTTCGTATAGATTTGATGGATAAAATGAATGTGACATTTAAAAATGGTCAGTACGTTGCTCATAAAGAGTTAGCCGATTTTAAAAAAATGGTTAAGGCAAAGTCGGTATCACCTAATACTATAGTTTTCAATAATCTTGTGGAAACAGTAGGAGAGTACAAAGAGAACTGGGAAGTACCTGCAAGCGAGAGTTGGCATTCGAGATTTTTTTAAGTTAACGTTTTATAGTTAACAAATCAGTTCACAAACCAGTCTAAATTTGGCTGGTTTTTTTATGCCATGCCTTTACTTTTCGGTATCTTTCGATTGAGGAACGATTGTTGGTTTCTTTATGAAAATGCAGGAAAAATAATATGAATTCTAAATATGCTTTATGGCTTTTTGTGGTTATTGCTTTCGCGAAAGCGTACACATTACAAGCTCAATTAAATAGCAACACACCTTTAATAACAACCGATTCTATAGCTCAAAAACAATGGGTAGATAGCGTTTACAATAGTTTATCCCAGAAAGAAAAAATAGGGCAATTATTCATGGTGGACTTGTTTTCCAATAAAGGAAAAGCTCATGAAGACAAAGTAAGAAAATTAGTTACTGATCATAAAATAGGAGGAATTATATTCTCTAAAGGTGGACCAGTACAACAAGCATATCTAACTAACGAGTTGCAAGAAAAGTCTAAGACTAAAATGCTCATTGCAATGGATGCAGAATGGGGACTAGCAATGAGACTGGACAGTACATATGCTTTTCCTTGGAATATGACTCTAGGAGCGACGCCTGGAAAGCAATCTAGTTATGAAGTAGGCAAACGTATAGGAGAACACTGTAAAAGGTTAGGAGTTCACATCAATTTTGCACCAGACGTGGATATCAACACAAATCCGCTGAATCCTATAATAGGAAACAGAAGTTTTGGCGAAGACATGAATAATGTTACTGATAAAGCAGGTGCATTTATGAATGGTATGCAAAGTACAGGAACTCTCGCCTGTGCCAAACATTTTCCAGGTCATGGAGATACAGATACCGACAGTCACAAGACATTACCTACAGTAGATTTCAGTGCAAAACGTATAGATAGTGTAGAATTATATCCTTATAAAAATTTAATTGATAAAGGAATGGCTAGTGTGATGGTAGCTCATTTAAATATCCCTAGTTTAGAACCTAGGGCTGGTTATCCTACGAGTATAAGTGAAAAAGTAGTTACAGACCTATTGAAATCAAGATTAGGTTTTAACGGACTGATTTTTACTGATGCGTTGAATATGAAAGGAGCTAGTAACTTTAGCGCTCCTGGTGAGATTGATTTACAAGCATTTAAAGCAGGAAACGATGTGTTATTAATTTCTGAAGATGTTCCAAAATCTATTGCAAAAATAGAAGCTGCAATTGCTACAGGAGAAATAACACAAGAACGATTAGAACATTCGGTTAAAAAGATCTTGATGTCTAAATATATAGTCGGTCTTCATGATTACCAACCTATAGAAATTGAAGAATTGGTCGACGACCTAAATACTGAGCGAGACGAGGTGGTTTATGAAGAATCAATAGCAAAGGCAATCACAGTTCTTAGAAACAAAAATGACATATTACCTATTAAAAACTTAGAAACTAAAAAAATAGCATATATAGAATTAGGTGATGATTCTGGAACAGTATTTTTTGAAGAGTTAAATAAATACACTCAGGTTGATCTCATCACAGGTTCAAGGTTAGATATATTGCTTAAAAATTTAGAGAATTACAATACTGTTATAATCGGTTTACATAGAAGTAATGCTAATCCATGGAAATCCTACAGTCTAAAAGAAAAAGAGTTGACATGGCTTTATGAGATCTCTAGAAAACATGATGTAATCTTTGATGGTTTTGTAAGACCGTATATGCTAGAACAGCTTAAAACTATTGAGAATCTAGAAGGTATTCTTATGTCTTATCAAAACAGCGACTGGAGTCAGAAGGTAAGCGCGCAAATTATATTTGGAGCTAGAGATGCAGTAGGTACATTACCTGTAACTGCTGGACTTTTTCAAGTTAACGATGGTATAGCTTTAAAAAACATCAGGCGTCTAAGTTATGGTAATAATCCTTCAAGTGTAGGTTTTCACCCTAATATGGTTTCAAAAATTGATAGCGTTGCCATGCATACTATAAATGGCAAAGGAGCACCTGGAATGCAAATTCTAGTGGCAAGAAAAGGAAAAGTGGTCTTAAATAAAACTTACGGATATCATACTTATGATAAAATGCAGAAAGTTAAAAATAGCGACGTATATGATATAGCATCTGTTACAAAGATTCTGGCAACTTTACCGCTGGTTATGGAACTAGAAGAGAATAATGTGATCTCGTTAGAGGATGTAGTGTCTAAACTAGATGCAGATCTAAAAGGTACTAATAAAGAACAGATCACAGTAAAACAAATGCTTTCTCACTACGGAAGATTGAAACCTTGGATTCCATTTTATGCTTATACATTAGATTCTATTACAAATAAACCATCGCCTTTGTTTTACAGTTCTGGTTTTAAATCAAATTATAAAATTCCTGTTGCAGATAGATTATTTGCTAATTCTACAGTTCAAGATAGTATTTATAGTCAGATAAGAGAAAGTGAACTAAGAGATAAACTTGAATACAAGTATAGTGATTTACCTTATTATATTTTGAAAAAGTATATTGAGAATCATTATAATAAGAATCTAGATGAGCTTACTCAAACTCATTTTTATAATTCTATAGGAATGAACCGTACTGGTTATTTACCATTAAATAAATTCCCTAAAAAGGACATCATTCCTACAGAGGATGACAAAACCTTTAGAAACCAATTGATCCACGGTTACGTTCACGATCAAGGTGCTGCAATGCAAGGTGGAATAGGAGGACATGCTGGTGTTTTTTCTACCACAAATGATGTGGCCAAAATGATGCAAATGTATTTACAAGGCGGCACATATGGTGACAGACAATATCTGAAACAAGAAACCATTGATAAATTTAATACTTGTTACTATTGTGAAAACGATGTAAGACGTGGCGTAGGCTTTGATAAGCCTCAGCTAGAAGATGCAGGACCTACTTGTGGCTGTGTAGATAGAAGTAGTTTCGGTCATAGCGGTTTTACTGGCGCATATACTTGGGCAGATCCAAAAGAAGAAATAGTTTACGTATTTTTATCTAACAGAGTACATCCAGATGCCGATAATAGATTCCTTATAGAAGAAAATATAAGAACTAATATCCAGCAAATAATCTATGACTCGATCATAGACTAAAAACATATTTAATGAAACTAGCTATAGTTTGTTATCCTACCTTTGGCGGTAGTGGAGTAGTGGCGACAATGCTGGGAACAGCACTAGCAGAAAGAGGTCATGAAGTGCATTTTGTAACCTATAAACAACCTGTGCGTCTGGAGTTACTATCTAGAAATATTTTTTTTCATGAGGTAAATGTAGAAGAATATCCTCTGTTTCATTATCAACCCTATGATTTAGCTTTGTCTAGTAAATTAGTTAATGTGGTGCAAGAATATAATATTGAATTATTGCATGTGCATTATGCGATACCTCATGCCTATGCTGGTTATATGGCACAGCAAATGCTTAAAGATAGAGGCATACACATACCTATGGTCACCACTTTGCACGGTACAGATATTACATTAGTAGGTAATCATCCGGTATATAAACCTTCAGTTACATTTAGTATCAACCATAGTGATGTAGTCACCTCAGTATCGGCTAGTCTTAAAAGAGACACGCTAGAATTATTTGATATTACAAAGCATATTGATGTGGTCCCAAACTTTATAGACATGTCTCAATATAAGACTGAGTTCAAAGATTGTGATCGCACTATAATGGCATTTCTACAAGAACGTATTATTACACATATAAGTAACATGAGACCAGTAAAACGTATCATGGATGTGGTAAAGGTTTTTGAAAAAATTGAAAAAAAAATACCATCAATCTTAATTATGGTAGGCGACGGGCCAGAACGATTTGCAGCAGAGAAATATGCAAATGATGCAGGTTTAAAATCTAAGATAAAATGGGTTGGTAATAGTACTGAAATCGATCGTATTCTTTGTTTCTCTGATTTATTTCTTTTACCGTCTGAAAAAGAAAGTTTTGGTTTAGCAGCACTAGAAGCAATGGCAAATCGCACACCTGTTATTTCTACTAATACAGGCGGTTTACCAGAAGTTAATGAAGACGGCGTTTCTGGTTATACTTGTGATGTGGGAGATATTCAAGGAATGGCACAGAAGGGCATTGAAATTCTCAAAGATGATCTGGTTCTAGATACTTTTAAGAATTCCGCTTTCGCGAAAGCGGAACAATATGATATATTAAAAATTATACCACAATATGAAAATTTATATGAAACTGTGCTTACTAGCGCTATCGATTCTTAGTTTAAATTCATGTAATTGTAAAAAAGGTATGACAGACCTGACACTTAAATCAAATACAGAGGAATTTATGATTTACATGGAGGACAGCAATACTAATATCATGGAACAAACTTCTATGATCATTGATTCACAAGAAGATTTAGAATCATTTTTTAAAATATTTAATGCAACAAAAGATCCTAACATAAGATTACCTATAGTCGATTTTAAAAGCCAATGCGTTATAGTAGTTGCAACAGGAGAAAAGTCATCTGGTGGTTTCTCTTTTATGAAACCTACACTCAATTCTGGAAAGATAAATACTTATAATTTTAAAGTAAAATCACCTGGTCCTAAAGATTTAGTGACTATGTCTCTGACTACTCCAGGAATGATTGTTATTGCAAATCAACCTGCAAGTGAGGTTCAAATAAATTTTATTGATTAAAGCACTTTAATTAGAATTTATGAAAGGCTGTAATTGAATTATTTCACATTGATGATTACGTAGAAGTATTGGCTTATATGTAACAGCTCAACTTATTCGGCTTATTCATAGAATAGGTATTGTTTTAACGTACTTTATGATTACCGTCTCGTATTTTAATACTTAATTTTATATTCGTTTAGTATCTTATCTCACGAAATTGAAATAATAATAGTAAGATTACAAAATACTGATGGAAAGCAAACCAGATGACGAAAGTCTAGAAATAGATAAGCAAGTAAATAAGAAGAAAGAAGCTTATCAAACAGATACAAAAACAATAGAAAGTAAATCATTTGCTTATAAGTGGGAGAATCATCGCTATCTAGCTGTGCGCGCTTCTTATCAATTTTTTAATGCGATCTGGACTGTGGTAATGGCTATTGGTATGTTTCTTGCCTGGTTAATAGCCGTACTTGCTACCTGATGAAAAATGTTCCTTTAAAGTCATTACATTTTGCTTTTGTCTTTTTTATAATCCTGTATGCGACCGTTCAGATTCTAAAATTAAATGAGTTTGCGGCTTATCCATTTATTTATAACTATTTAAACGATCTGATAGTAATTCCTATAATTGCCAGTATTAGTTTATATGCACTATGGCTTTTAAAAAAGGATCTTTCTATAAGAATAGATTTAATCAGCCTGATTAGTTTAGTTGTTTTGTATTCTATTTATTTTGAATTTTATTTACCTGGTTATCATATACGTTATACTGCAGATTTTTGGGACGTTGTTTGTTATATCACTGGAGCAATCATTTTCTACGTATTACAAAAGCTGCCGTAAGCATGTGACGCATTAAATGAAATTAATCCCAACTATTTCAATTATTTGATCAACACAATAAGTTTAAAATCACTTTTGAAATATTTGTCTGACCATCGATCCTTAATTTCAATAGAACAATGAATGGGATTATTAATGACTTTATCATTTACAGTTATATTACTGAATAATTTAGTCTCTAGATCTTTTGCCTTTATCAATTCAGGAAACATGTTTAAATTAGACAATAATATTTTGTTGTTAGAATTAGCAAGAGTCATAGAACATTCTACGCTAGCCATTCCGTCAGAATCTGTCGTAATACCTTCCATACCTTCTAGAATAAGATACACGTCTTCATAGGGAAGAATCGAGTCATCTATAATAGAAATATCACGATTAGCACTGTAGAGGTAGCATATTTTTAGATCGATACCATTTGCTTCATTGTGAAATCTAGGATGTTCTATCACTGTGAATTCCTTTTTCCAGTTGTAAAAGGCATCACTTTTTTTATCTATGATTTCTACATAAATGGTATAAGTATTACCAGTAAGAAATGGATTTGCAAAAGTCACAGAATTGTACAGGTTCAATTCATTAATCTTATAATCTTCTTCTATATCTTTAAAAAGATTTTTCTTTGACAAAATGGTATCACCTTTTACATCCAGAGCATAAACACTTACGTCTGGATATGCAATACTATCAGTCAGTTTAAAACCAGATATGTTATCATAATTAAAATCAATTTTCTCACCATAATATACCTGTGATCTATTTATTGTACCAGTATAATTTGTCATTCTTATACCATCACATTCTAAGATGTTATTAGTCTTTTCAAAGTTTTTAATAAAAAGACTATTAGTGGCATCTTCTTGCGCTGCACTTATATTAGAGAACAATATAATTAGCAAACAAAATGTATAAAATTTATCTTTCATTACTTATTCAATTTATGTAATAAATACCATTGTAAACTAATGATACTTATCGAATTATGAAAATAATTTTTTTGTAATTTATCTTTAATTTCTGACCTAGGAATTTTAATTAATTGAATGTCTTCTTTTTCGTCGGCAGAACCGCCGCCTTTAGACGTTTTTTGAGAAGAAGTTACCTCACCATAAAAAATACTAATCTGTTCAGATAACATCCCAGGCGATGGAAAGTATTCTGTTATAAATTCCAATTCACTGATTTCATAACCTATTTCTTCTTGAACCTCTCGTATAGCTGCATCATTTGCGGTTTCATTTTTATCTACAGCACCAGCTGGTATTTCAAGCATCCATGGATGGTTGTGTCTTGCACTAGGATAACGGTATTGTTTAATGAATAAAAAGCTGTCAGTAACTTTTTCAAATAACAAGACAGCAATCGCATTACCACGATCTAAGGCTAGGCGAGTAGAAGTGATACTCTTCTCACTATTAAAACTGTCGTGCGTGACTACTGCCTTATAAATTTTAAGAAACTCATCAAAGACAAGTTCTTCTTTATTGATATCATATTTCATATAGGCTGAAAGATAAAAAAAGCTCGTTTTATAAAAACGAGCTCTTTAATTTAATTATTGAGTTTTTTACCTTTTAATTTCGGCATTATATTTATTCATATAACGCTCGTAAAGTTCAGTTTGATGAGAATCTAAAGAAATGTCTCTACCGTCTATAAAAGCTCTAGTTAATTGATTTCCTCTCATATCTAAAGCATTTCCTCTAGAAATAAATAGAGTAGCACTTTTACCTTGTTCCAAGGAACCGTATTTTTTATCAATACCTAAAATCTTTGCTGGTGTTAAAGTAATCATCATAAGAGCTTTCTCCATATCCATTCCATAACCAGCAACATGACCAGCATAAAATGGGAAATTACGAGTTTGGTGTCTTTCCATACTTCCTGAATTTTCTAGAGCCACAGTCACACCTTTATCAGCTAGTAACTTAGGAAACTTGTATGGCATATCGTAATCTTCATCTTCGCGAGCTGGTAAATCATGTACACGGCCAGCAAGAACAGGTACATTCATTGCGACTAATTGAGACGCCACTTTATCTCCTTCACGACCACCTACAATAACAGGTTTTTTGATTCCATTTTCTTGTACAAAAGCTAAAACATCGATTATTGATTTTTCACCGTTTACATGAAAATAAAAGGTTTCTTCTCCTTCTAAAGCGTCTTTTAAAGCAGCATATTTTAAGTTGACTCCTACTGGATTAGGAGTTGCACTATAAGCTTTTGCGCTATTTAAAAAATCGGCTAACTCAGTCACTTGTTCACTATAGTTTTTGCTAGGTTCAATTGGTCCCGGATTTCTCCATCATCCCGATCTACTGAAGCTTGAAGGCCAGTTAATGTGTATTCCATCATCAGTACGTATAGCAGCGTCTTCCCAGTTCCATGCATCTAATTGTACGACACTAGATTTACCAGAAATTCTTCCTCCACGAGGTACTACTTGAGCAATTAGTACACCGTTAGGTCTCATAGATTCCACAACGCGACTTTCTGCATTGTAAGCTATTATAGACCTTATATGTGGATTGTAAGTTCCTATCTCACGCTCATCATCACTAGCATTTACCGCATCAACTTCAACAAGTCCTAGAGTAGAATTCATCGCAATGATTCCAGGATAAACATGCATTCCATAAGCATCAATTTTTTCTCCTTTAATATCCATGCGCACCGTTGTTGCATCTGCAATAGCGGTAATGATTCCATTTTCAATGACGATCACAGAGTTTTCAATTACATTTCCATTACCGATATGAGCTGTTGCGTTCATTATGGTATATGTTCCAGATTGTTCTTTAGCTGGTGTCTGTT
>CAZBCH010000199.1:0-2853 GCA_964490235.1 uncultured Flavobacteriaceae bacterium
ACTAAAGAGTCGTCATGAATTTTTCTTATTTTCATGTCTTTATGAGTACGCACCACCGCCATCTCACCATCTTCTAGGTAAATAGCGTTTTTAGTAAACTCTAAAAACGGACTAGCATCACTAGCGATAAAAAATTCCTTATCACCTACTCCTATTGCAAGAGGAGAACCCAATCTAGCCACTACAATTTCATTAGGTTTTCTACGATCAAAAACAGCTATTGCATAAGCTCCAATAGTTTGATTTAAAGCAATTTGTACTGCCTTACCCAGCTTTACTCCTTCTTTTCTTTGAACGTCTTCTACTAGATTTACTAAAACCTCAGTATCAGTATCTGACTGAAAGGTATAACCTCTATTCTTTAGCTCTTGTTTTAAAGGTTCATAATTCTCAATAATACCGTTATGAATGATTACAAGATCTCCACTATTTGAAAAATGTGGATGAGAATTCACATCATTAGGAACTCCATGGGTCGCCCATCTGGTATGACCTATAGCAATCGTACCTTCAGTCGAGGTTTCTGCCTCAATTTTAGCCTCTAAATCTGCTACTTTCCCTTTAGTTTTATTGTATTTGAGTTCTTTCCCATCATAGATAGCGATACCTGCACTATCATATCCTCTGTACTCAAGTCTCTTGAGACCATTTAAAACAATAGGGTATGCTTTACGATGCCCTATATAACCTACGATTCCACACATATATGTTCTATTAATTGGTTGTTTCTGAATAAAAAATCTTCAATTTAGGTCTTTTATCAATTTCAGGGGAAAGATTACCATGTAATATTGTTCCTTCGTGAGAAATTGCTGCACTCAAAGGAATAATATTTGGGCCCACGGGATTACTACCTTGGTTAGACACTTTATTGTTTGCTATTAATGAAACATTTTGACTTACCGCTATTCCCAAACGATTGTTTTCAACATTTCCTGCCAAAATATTATTTAAATGCTGGGTTAGTCTAATTCGATAAACTCCATCAATGGAGCCATCTTCATTGGTAATGCGCTCTAATCTTCCTAAGTGTGTTAAATTTGCATTTAAAGGGTCAGAAGAACTAGAAATAGCAAAATCAGTTAACAATTGATTTGTGTCATAATTATAAATGATAATTCTCTCCGGCTCATTTGAACCTTGGTCGTCTGGGAGATTTACATAAAAATCAATATATGCATCGTTGACTATCCATTCATTCTGAATGACCTGGGTTAACTCTGGAGACTCACCAATTGTATTATTAGTAGACTGCCCAAAAAGCTCTACCACGGATATTGATCCAGGACCTCCTTTGAGAAATATATCTTCAGCACCATCCGTTGGGTTGTTTGAGGTCGTTATATTCGTTATTACTTCTTGATTAAACTCATTATTAATAAAACTTACACGGCTACCATTGAAATTAAGTCTGATATCTGATTGAGGATTTGCAATGAAATCATCTGTTCGACCATCACCATCTACATCATCCACGTCAATCACATCAGAATCTGACTGAATAGTCACTATAATACTTGCTTCATTTATATTTAAATGTGCTAGATTACCATTATCTCGCGTTCCTACCACTTTAAAATAGATCCCTCTAAAATAATCTCGGAATAAATTATTGTTAGCAAGTTCTGCCCTAGCATCAATTATCTCACCAGTAGCAGGATCTAAATTAAAAAGTATTTCTTTCCATCTATCAATAGTTGTAGCGCTAAAAGATCTACGATATCTAGGTGATAATTGTTCAATTGTATCGGTAACAATCTCACCATCAACTATTGATGTTTCTGTAACAACGACTTCTTGAGAACTTGGGATAAACGCATCATCAGAATACAACAATTCACCTAAATTATTTTCTATTTCAGCTTGAAAATTAGAATAGAATACAGCATCTTCTGAAATGTCATTAGGATCAAAGCTGTTTAGAAAGTAATTACTCCTATAAATTTCAATTTGAGTAAATCCATTTCCATAAACAGAATCTAATTCATAAACAGTTTGATCGGCTGTAGATTCAGTGAATAAAGGAGTTGAAAAATAAGGTATATCTAACTTGATGTCTATAACCTCAACATTATTACCCACATCAGGATTTTGAAATCCTAAATTTAATTCAGAGACAAAATTGTAGGTAGAATTACCGTATACAGGATCTGAATAGAATCCAAAAGGCATAGAAGGAAAATTATTAGTTTGCACTGGATTAACTGGCAAACTATACGTTTTAACGTCAAACTCAGCTTCTTTAATAATATTATTAGGATCTTCTCCTAGAAAATTACTGCCTAACGGAGTTAATTCATTTTCACAGGACACCACTCCTAAAATAACCGCAATAATTATTGCAGTATAACATAACAATTTTTTCATTTTTTAAGCTTCTTCTTTTTCGTTCAATACTTGATCAAGATAAAATTCTTCATAAGCGTCTGCAAACTCTTCTGGAGCATAATACTTGAGAACAGGTTTGTTTTCTTGACTCTCTATAAATGCATCGATTTCAGGATCTAACTCTTCACTACCTTTTATTACCGCATCACTATATTTAATAGCACTTTTCATTAAATTTACATAGGTAGGATCTTCAAACTCTACTAAAGCCTCTTCATCTAAAGCATCGTATTGAAGTTTTTCCATCATCTCATCATCTAACGATCCTTCAAAAGATTGATTGTAAATAGAGGTAACTATTTTACTCTCTTCAAACAATGGATCGTTACCGTAATAATTTTTTAAGTAAAGAGGTAACAAGCTAGCTAGCCATCCATGAACATGAATAATATCTGGAGACCAATTTAACTTTTTAACCGTTTCTATAACTCCTTTTGCAAAGAAAATAGCTCTTTCATCATTGTC
>CAZBCH010000200.1:0-2440 GCA_964490235.1 uncultured Flavobacteriaceae bacterium
ATTGATCGTAGCATGGCCCAGTGCAGAGCTTGCTGTAATGAGTGGAAATAGCGCTGCAAAAGTATTGATGCAAATCGAGAAAGCGAGTCTAGAAAAATCTGGTAAGAAACTGACTGAAGAAGAAGAAAAAGAATTGTTTGCCAAAACAAAAGATCGCTATGATGAGCAAGTGTCTCCTTACTACGCAGCATCAAGAATCTGGACAGATGCCATAATCGATCCTCGTGATACAAGAAAATGGATTTCTATGGGAATAGAAGCTGCAAATCATGCTCCTATTACAAAAGATTTTAATTTAGGAGTAATACAGACGTAAGAACTCGAACCCAGATTTTAAAATGAGTTATATAATCCCAAACCTTTAACGGTTTGGGTTTTTTTATAGGGCATATCACTACAAAAGTATTTCGACTTCAATTTTAGTCAATGACTTAATATGATACATCTCATAATTTTATGAAACAAAAAAACCTCTTAATTCCATTACAGAAAAAAGAGATTTCATCATCAAACTAAATCCAAATCAATATCTATTTTTTGATTACTCTTTTCGTTAGTTTCTCACCGTTTGTAGAAGTTAATTGAATGATGTAAACTCCTTCACTAAAATCTTTTAGACTGATTAATTCTAAATTTACTTCCTTGATTAACAATTTTTTGCCTGCAAGATCAAATAATTCTATGCGTTCTAAAACAACTTTACTATCAATGTTAAGGACATCATCTGTTGGATTAGGGAACAGCTTTATGGATTTTGCTATTTCTAAGTTCTCTATACTTAAAGTGTCGTCTACTGTTACTTGAACAGAAGTCGTCCCTGTATTTCCAGTTGCGTCAGTTGCCGTAAGTGTCACGGTATATATTCCTATTGCGGTAAATGTATCTGGCATAGCAGTAACTGTAACCGCACTGCAATTATCAGTAGAACCATTATCAATGTCGCTTCCTAAAATAGTTATAGAATTATTACCTGCAAGATCAATTGTAATGTCTTGACCTATAGCAACTGGATCAACAGTATCAGCTATTACAACGTTTTGAGTTTGTGTTGAGGTATTGCCATTACCATCATCATACGTCCATGTTACAACACTAGTTGTAGTAATAGGAAAAACAGCATTATTAGTAACTGTAACTGCACCAGAACAATTGTCGGTGGCAGTAGGTTGTTGTAAAGTAATCACTTCACATTGTTCTGTTACATCCATTAAGGTGTTGATATCTGGAACTGGAGCAGTATTGTCTACCACCATAACGTTTTGGGTTTGCGTGGCTATGTTTCCATTTCCATCATCATAGGTCCATATGATTGTTGTGTCAGTGGTTATCGGTAAAACGGCATCAGTTGTTCCGGTGATGGAAGCGCTCGTACAAACATCAGTTGCAGTAGGAGCAGTAAGAGAAGTCACTTCACAAGTCCCAGAAATATCAGCTAGAGTTGCCACATCTAGAGTAGGAGCAGTTCTTCCTGGTATTTCCAGTGCTGGATCAAAATCATATAACGACCAGGTACCATTTGCATCTTGAACTCTTAAATGAAATGGAGTAGTAGAACAACCAGGCAAACCAGAAAAGTCGATGTCAAACATAAATTGATCCTGATTACCAGTTGCTGCGAGCGTCACAGCAGTCGCATTCCCAAAACCAGGATCTGTACCACCTAGAAAATACTCGGCAGCGACGATGTCTGGTAAAGGAGGATTATTTATGGGCGTAGGGTCAGAAACGTAAAATAAGAATTTATCGTAAAGACTCCACACGCCATTAGCATCCTGCACACGAGTGTACATTCTATGAAAACCAATTGGCAGCGCACCTATATTTGTCGTAAAGCTTTCTACAATATCAGTTCCTAGATTGTTCACTGCAACTTGCGTTCCCATTCCTACACCAGGATCAGTATCAATAAAATATTCCATCGTCATAATATTGGGTAGTGCAGGATTAGTTAATGGTGTTGGGTCTGCGACATAGAATAGAAAGTTGTGGTAGAGACTCCACACATTATTAGCATCTTGAACACGCACGTACATTCTATGAAAGCCTATAGGTTGCGCACCTATATTTACCGTAAAAGAGTCTGTAATATCAGCTCCTACGTTGTTAATTGTTAAGGCAGTTCCTTGCCCTACACCAGGATCAGTATCTATAAAATATTCTGCGGCTGTTATGTTTTGCGCTTTCGCGAAAGCGAGACCAACAACAAGCACCATACATAAAATAAAGTTTTTCATGAGTTCTAGTCTTAGTGAGATCTAGCCTCGATGTCGAAAGTTATCGTGCCGTTTTGTGGAGCAATACTACCATAATTAGTTATCTTCACCTCTGGAATACCTTTGGGATTACCTAGTCTTTCAAATATATATCCAGCTTCAAAACCAATATCGCCACCATTTATTCCTGCGCCTATTGCTGGAGAAGTGGATAATAGATTGTAATC
>CAZBCH010000201.1:0-1595 GCA_964490235.1 uncultured Flavobacteriaceae bacterium
ACTTCTGGAATTGCCTATCCTAATCCAGAACCAAATACATTCTCTTTTAACTCACCAAAAGGAGCCTGCTCTTCTTGTAATGGTTTAGGAATCACTAATGAAGTAAATTTAAACAAAGTAATTCCTGACAACACCATTTCTATTAAAAATGGTGGAATAACCCCTCTAGGAGAACAGAAAAATAGTTGGATTTTTAAGCAACTAGAATTAATAGCAGAACGCTACAACTTTAAACTCAATGAATCTATAAGTAAAATACCTAAAGAAGCTTTAGAAATCATTTTATACGGAGGGAACGAGAAGTTTAAAATCACCTCTAAAACAGCAGGTGTTACTCATAATTACGAAATTGATTTTGAAGGAATTATAGCTTTCATTAACAATCAATTTAAAAATAGCGAATCTACTTCAATTAAAAGATGGGCAAAAGATTTTATGGATGAAGTCTCATGTTCATCTTGCAAAGGAAATAGACTAAAAAAAGAAGCTCTTCATTTTAAAATCCAAGATAAGAATATCAGCGATTTAGCAAAAATGGATGTTACAGAATTAGCGCATTGGTTTGAAGTCATTGAAAGCAAACTATCAGACAAACAAATCATTATAGCTTCTGAAATATTAAAAGAAATCAAAACTAGAATTCAATTTTTATTAGACGTTGGATTAGATTATTTAAACTTAGATAGAACTTCAAAATCATTATCTGGAGGAGAAGCTCAACGTATTCGTTTAGCTACTCAAATAGGATCTCAATTAGTTGGCGTTTTATATATTTTAGACGAACCAAGCATTGGGCTTCATCAACGAGACAATCAAAAGCTAATTGATTCTTTAGTAAAATTAAGAGATATAGGAAATTCTGTTTTAGTAGTTGAGCATGATAAAGACATGATAGAACATGCAGATTTTGTTTTTGATATAGGCCCAGGAGCTGGAAGACATGGTGGAGAAATTGTTAGTGAAGGTACCATTGAAGAATTAAAACAGCACAACACATTAACTGCAGATTATATTACTGGAAAAAAAGAAATTACCATTCCGTCTAAAAGAAGAAAAGGAAATGGAAAAACTATTAAATTAAATGGAGCTACAGGAAATAATTTAAAAAATGTATCTGTAGAATTTCCTTTGGGAAAAATGATTTGTGTAACTGGTGTTTCTGGAAGTGGTAAATCTACACTTATCAATGAGACACTCTATCCTATCATGAATGCACATTACTTTAATGGCGTAAAGAAACCTATGCCCTATAAAAGTATAAAGGGTCTAGATGAATGCGATAAGGTTATAGACATAAATCAATCACCTATAGGTAGAACGCCTAGATCAAACCCTGCTACCTACACAAAGGCCTTTGATGAGATACGTAGTCTATTTGCAAAAACTCCAGAAGCACTTATAAGAGGCTACAAGCCTGGACGTTTTAGCTTTAATGTCGCTGGAGGAAGATGTGAAACCTGCAAAGGTGGAGGTCTTAGAGTTATAGAGATGAACTTTCTGCCAGATGTATACGTAGAGTGTGAGACCTGTCAAGGTAAACGTTTTAATAGAGAGACACTTGAGATACGTTATAAAGGTAAATCTATCGCAGATGT
>CAZBCH010000202.1:0-6708 GCA_964490235.1 uncultured Flavobacteriaceae bacterium
ATCTGTTTTTTGAGAATTCTACTAGAACTAAGCTTTCTTTTGAACTTGCTGAAAAACGCCTCAGTGCCGACGTTATAAACTTTAGTGCTGCGCAAAGCTCTGTTAAAAAAGGAGAGACTTTAGTAGATACGGTTAATAATATATTAGCCATGAAAGTAGATCTCGTAGTTATGAGACATCCACATCCTGGTGCAGGTGTTTTTTTATCTAAGCATGTAAATGCTAGAATAGTAAATGCCGGCGATGGTGCGCATGAACATCCTACCCAAGCCTTACTAGATAGTTATTCTATTAGAGAAAAACTAGGTGATTTAAAAGGTAAAAAGGTAGTTATTGTAGGTGATATTTTACATAGTCGTGTTGCATTATCAAATATCTATTGTCTCAAAAAATTAGGTGCAGAAGTAATGGTTTGTGGACCAGCAACTTTATTACCTAAACATATTGAATCATTAGGTGTAAAAGTAGAGCTTAATCTTAAGAAAGCCTTAGAATGGTGCGATGTGGCAAATATGTTGCGTGTGCAAAACGAACGCATGGACATATCATACTTTCCCAGTGTGCGCGAGTATGTCCAGCAGTATGGCGTTAATATGGAATTACTTAACAGTCTTGATAAAGAAATTGTTATCATGCATCCAGGACCTATAAATAGAGGTGTAGAAATTACCAGTGATGTAGCAGATTCTGATCAAGCGATAATTCTTAATCAAGTAGAAAATGGTGTTGCCATTAGAATGGCAGTATTATATTTAATAGCGGCAAAAATTAGAAGAAATGATTAGTGAACAACAGGACAACTACACTCTTTTAAGAGATGAAAAGGATGATATACAAGATTTTGCGGCCTTTTTAGCTCGTATTTACGATCAGTTTAAAGGTCAAAATTTAATCATCGATTTATTACAATATCAAGATGCATCTTTAATGGATTTGATTTCATTTTTAGAATTAAGTAATAAGCATCGAGCTACAAAGCAATCTTTTGTTATAGTAAATACCGCATTGTCTAGAGATGAAATTCCAGATGAATTACTTGTAGTTCCTACAGTTCATGAGGCTACAGATGTAATTTCTATGGAAGAAATGGAGCGAGAATTAGGTTTTTAAAAGTTAATCATTAAACATTTAAAATCTCTTATCGCCATGCCACGGTGATACAATTATCAAGAATTAATGCATGACCCTAAATAAATCTCTGTGAAGCTTACCATATTAGGATGCCATAGTGCAACACCTCGAGATAATGCACGTCCTACAGCTCAGATTTTAGAAATGAAAGGTCATTTATTTATGATAGATTGTGGCGAGGGAACACAAATGGCGTTGCGCAAGAATAAAGTAAAATTTTCACGCATCAAGCATATTTTTATTTCTCATTTACACGGCGATCATGTATACGGTCTTATAGGTTTGATATCGACATTTTGTCTATTAAGTCGTGATGCTGATTTAACCATCTATGGACCTAAAGGCATTAAAGAGTTGGTGCTTATTCAGTTAAAATTAGCAGGTGTTTATACATCGTTTAGTTTACGCTTTCGCGAAAGCGAGATCAATACCCCACAACTTTTACTAGAAGATGATTCTTTAACTGTGACCACCATACCTCTAGAACATCGCATATTTACTCATGGTTTTTTATTTCAAGAAAAGCCAGGTGATAGACATCTAGATATAGTTGCGTGTCAAGAATATAAAATTGATAAGGCCTACTACCGTAAAATAAAACATGGTCACGATCATGTTCAGGAAAACGGTGATGTCATTGAAAACGAGCTACTCACCACAGAAGGAGAGAAGCCTAAAAGTTATGCGTTTTGTAGCGATACCATTTACAAAGAAGATATTGTACCGCAAATAACTGGAGTTACTGCTTTGTATCATGAAAGCACTTTTCTCAAATCTCATAAGCATCTTTGCGAGAAAACAAAGCATAGCACTGCAGAGCAGGCTGCAAAAATAGCTTCAAAAGCAAAGGTCGGAACGCTTATATTAGGCCATTATTCTTCTCGTTATGGCGATTATGAGTTGTTTAGAAAAGAAGCTCAGGAGGTTTTTGAAAATACAGAACTAGCTATGGATGGAAAGGTATTTGAGTTTTAATCTTAAGTATATTTTTTTCGTTTTAATCAACACCGCTATAATCTCGCTTTCGCGAAAGCGAAATCAATTCCAACACCTTGAAAGACCTTAATATGTTTAAAGGATTTACTCCTCAGTAGTAGTTTCCATCGTGTTCTCTGGAATCTTTAAATTCGTTTTAAAATCAGGAAAATAGCTTATTATAGTACCATCCTTTTTCATTTCTTTTGCCTCTACAAACACCCATTTTTTGTTATCCTCTAGATAGAAACCTAGCATATGAGAATTGGATTTAATTCTTTTCTTTCCCATCTTCATCTCATTATAGATGCTTACATAACAACGGTACTCTCCTTGTTCTTTAACTATATCCGATACGGATTGGGTCTCACATTTCACATAACTAAATCCATTATTTTTTAATTCATCAAAGGTAGATTTAAGATACTCTTCCATAACAGCGGCACCACCAGCAGCTTCTAAGATCACTGGATGTGTGTATTTTAAAAGCGTTTTAAAATCTCCCTTTAGTGTCGATTTAGTGGATATTTTACTGTCTCGCAGTGCGGCTTCTTTCAATTCTACTAGATTCTGACTTGACATAGTAGAAAAAGTAACTAGTAAAAAAATACAGACTAAGGTTTTGTGTATCATGATATTATTTTAAAGTAATCGCTGTAAATCAATTATTTAAAGATAATATATATTATTTATTTAATAGAAATGAGCTATTGAAGTTAGTTAGACACATTAATACAAATTGTTAATAGTTGTACAACAGTAAGTTAAAAACAAGTTCATTCTATAGATGTTCTCATTTATTTAACGTGATAGCTTAAGTAGTAACTCTATCTTTAAAAGAAAAAATATTATGAGCAACCAAGTAACGACTATTAATCCAGCAACAGGTAAAGAAATTAAGTCCTATGAAATAATGTCTGAAGAGCAGACGATGAGTGCAGTTCAAGACTGTCATGAAGCATTTAAGATGTGGAAAGCGACTCCTATTAAAGAAAGAGGCGAGATTATCAAGAAAATAGGAGAGAAGTTCAAAGAACATGAAGATGAGTTTGCTGAATTGATGACTTATGAAATGGGTAAACTTTTCAAGCATGGTAAACAAGAACTTCAACTATGTGCTGGTATATGCGAGTATACAGCGGCTACTGGGGCAAAAGAATTATCAAACGAAGAGGTAGAACTTCAGAATGGTGGTAAAGGTTTAGTAACCTATTCTCCATTAGGAGTTATTTACGGTATCCAGCCGTGGAATTTTCCTGCATATCAAGTGGTACGTTATTCTATTGTAAATCTAATGGCAGGTAATGGTATCCTATTGAAGCATGCCGAAAATGTTACAGGTTCTGCACTGAAACTAAAAGAAATTTATGAAGAAGCAGGATTACCTAAAGACCTATTTAATGTATTAATTATCGATCATGACATAAGTGAAAAAGTCATTGAACATGATTTAGTACGTGGTGTAACTTTTACTGGAAGTGCAGGCGTAGGAAGAAAAATAGGTGAACAAGCAGGAAAAAATATCAAGAAGACTGTTCTTGAATTAGGAAGTAATGACGCTTATATCGTACTGGAAGATGCAGATGTTGATCACGCAGTAAAAACGTGTACTAGAGGTCGCATTTATAACAATGGTGAGACTTGTGTCGCAGCAAAAAGATTTATTGTAGTAGACGCCGTTTATGAAGAATTTAAAAAAGGATTTGTAGAGCGCATGAGCAATATAAAACATGGCGATCCTATGGATGAAAATTCACAATTAGGACCTATGGCTCGTAAGGACCTAAGAGAAAAACTACATGATCAAGTAGAAGAAAGTGTAGAAAATGGTGCAGAAATATTATGTGGTGGAAAATTACCTGATGGCGATGGATATTATTATCCATCTACAGTTTTAGGTAACGTGAAGCCAGGACAGCCAGCTTATGACGACGAGCTTTTTGGACCAGTAGCATCACTTATTAAAGCTGCAGATCAGGAAGATGCTATGCGTATAGCAAACGATAGTCGTTTCGGTTTAGGTGGTGGAATCTTCTCTAAAGATGAAGATAAAGCGATAAAATTAGCACAAGATCATTTTGATACAGGTATGGTATTCATCAACTCTTTTGGATTAGCTCAGGTAGACATGCCTTTTGGTGGAGTGAAAGATTCAGGATTCGGTAGAGAGCATGGAGGATTCGGTATCAAAGAATTTGTAAATGTAAAAGCAATTAATATTTTGAAATAACCATTTACCATGGTTCATAGAAAACCACTACGTGAGTAGTGGTTTTTTTATGTTTATTATTTCGCTTTCGCGAAAGCGAAATCACAATTACTTCTCGATAGTCATTAAATAATGAGCTAGCAAAGTGACAACGTTCTCATCATATAATGCCTATTAAAATTGATTTAAGAATCAATGAATCCACATGAGGATCCTAGATAATAGTATTAAAAAAGATTAAAAATAGTGATGATTATTACTTCCCTATTTCCTAATTGATGCTTTTTTAATCATTTGGCTCCACATGAATTAAAACGTTTCCTAAATTTGGTATTTCTTTTTTTAAATGGTCTTTTAAATGATGCGAAATATCATGTCCTTCCTTAACCGAAATATCTCCGTCAACTATTGCGTGTAAATCAACATGGTATTTCATTCCAGCTTTTCTTATAAAACATTTTTCTGTTCCAATAATACCTTTAACAGTTATTGATTTTGCTCGAATTTCCTCCAACAAATCGTCATACAGATGTTCATCCATAATTTCACCTAATGCCGGTCTAAAAATCAAATAGCTATTGTATAGAATAAAAGCCGAAGCAAAAAGGGCCGCCCAATCATCAGCTGTTTCATAGCCTTTCCCAAAAATTAAAGCGATAGAAATTCCTATAAAAGCCATCACAGAAGTTATCGCATCACTTCTATGATGCCAAGCTTCTGCTTTTAGCGAAGAACTATTGGTTTGTTTACTTTTTTTGAGAACTATTCTAAACGAAGTTTCCTTCCATAAAATAATAGCCCCAAGTACAATTAAGGTCCAAGGTTTAGGGGTTTTATGAGGTGTTTGAATATTTTGGATGCTTTCATAAGCAATTATTGTTGCAGATGTAACAAGAAATGCAACGACTAAGAATGTTACTAAAGGTTCTATTTTTCCGTGTCCGTAGGGATGATTGTCATCTGCAGGACGCTTGGCATACTTTAACCCAAACAGAACTAGTAGCGATGAGAAAATATCTGTTGTTGATTCAATAGCATCTGCAATCAGCGCATAAGAATTACCAAAAAATCCAGCAAGTCCTTTAATCAACGCTAAAATGGTATTGCCAATTATGCTAAAATAGGTAGTCTGTATTGCAGTTTGTTCGTTATTCAACTGATGGTCTAATTTTTCTCAAAAGTTAAATAATCAGTTCCACCATTTCCACCACTAATGTCAATTAGTTCAACTTTTGTAGAAGATTGAGAGATAAAGTCCCAATCGTCATTTAAATCCTCAAAATCATTTGTAAGATTAAAATTGATATTAAAATCTAAATCATCTTGACTATCATCATTACTATTACTATCAGTAATGCTCCAAGTTCCGTCATAATTATTAGTTCCGTTGTTTGCATTTAAAACTCCAGAACTATTAAAAGTAAAGTTGTATCCTTGAAAATCATTAGTTTCATCTGTTCCCGAGTCAATAAACCTGGTTATCCGCCAGGTACCATTTTGAACATTTGTTTGCACGATAGTTTGAAAGTTATTGCTAGGGTTATCATCATCACTGTCACAAGATACGATAGTAAAAAAGCTTACTAGGCAAGCCAGCATTGAAAATATTAAATTTTTAGTGTTCATAATTATTTATTTTTAGTTAGCCTTATTCAAATGTTATAGGTTACACCGGTATCTAATATGAGTGGTGTTCGATTTTTTAAATGATATTTCTATAGTTTAATCATAACTATAAATATACAAAAAAGCCATTGTTAAAGAATAAACTCCACAATGGCTTTTAAACAATATTGGCAGTAATGTTTTAATTACTACCTACTCAAAGAATAGAGTTTTTTAAATTCTTTTCTATCTGCCTTTTATGATTGGTTCGTATTTATTCCAATTGGCAACAATTGCCCAAATATTTATGGCAAATAATATTAATGCGATACTAATTCCTGATAGGTCGTGAACTAAATGATGGATAAATATTCCTACCATAACAGGAAGAATGACTATCGCTCCCAATGCTCTTGTTTTAGGGATTGCAATTAATGCACCGCCAATAATTTCTATTATTGCTACAAGCGGAAAAATCCACTTAATTGTCATAAATCCGCCCATGATTTGCATCATTTCCTCTGACATTTCTGGCATAGGCATATAGTTGAAGAATTTGTTGAATCCTGAATTAATCATCATTAATCCGAATAGAATACATAAAACTGTAAGAATCTTGTTTTTCATTTTCAATTGTTATTGTTAATCATATGGCAAAATTAATTATTTTTGATTACCAATTGTAATCAGCTACCTGTAGGTAACCAGTTACTTTAAGGTAATCATTATATTAGTAGAAATGAAAAAAAAGGAACATAAAGAATGTATGTCTGCTTTGTTACCGGTAA
>CAZBCH010000203.1:0-4139 GCA_964490235.1 uncultured Flavobacteriaceae bacterium
GGGTCACTAACTGTAACGTTTGTACCATAAGACTCTAATCCCCTTACTAAATCAATAACTTTTGTATTCCTTACGTCCGGACAATTTTCTTTAAATGTAAATCCTAAAACGAGTACTTTGCTATCCTTTATTTTAATATCATTTTTAATCATTAACTTAATGACTTCAGCTGAAATATAAGAGCCCATGCTATCATTAATACGCCTACCTGCTAAGATAACCTCTGGATTATAACCCAATTCTTGAGCCTTAAATGCCAAATAATAAGGATCAACTCCTATACAGTGTCCACCTACTAGACCTGGTTTAAATGGCAAAAAGTTCCATTTTGTGGATGCAGCGTCCAGAACATCTTTTGTATTGATATCCATGAGGTTAAAAATCTTTGCAAGTTCATTTACAAACGCAATATTAATGTCACGTTGTGAATTCTCAATTACTTTTGCAGCCTCAGCTACTTTTATAGATGGAGCTAGATGTGTTCCAGCTTCTATGATACTTTGGTATAAATTATCTACTATTACACCTATTTTAGAGGTACTGCCTGACGTCACCTTTAAAATTTTATCTACAGTATGCTTTTTATCGCCTGGATTAATACGTTCTGGAGAATACCCCACATAAAAATGTTCATTGAACTTCAAACCACTAAATTTCTCTAGTATAGGAACGCACACTTCCTCGGTGGCACCTGGATAAACTGTTGATTCATAAATAACTATGTCATTTTCTTTTATGGAACCACCTACAGTCTCGCTTGCTTTTAATAATGGTGTCAGCACCGGTTTTTTGTTATCATCGACAGGTGTTGGTACGGTTACTATATAGATATTTGAATCATTAATGTCTTTTATATCTGCTGTACAATACAATCCTATATCGCTTGTATTTTCTTCTTTTAAGACATCCACTAATAAATCAACTTCTACCTCTAATGTGTTATCTACTCCAGATTTTAACTCATTTATACGGTCTTGATTGATATCATATCCTACAACGCAGTATTTGGTTGCAAATAATCTTGCAAGTGGCAGTCCTACGTAACCTAGACCTATGATTGTAATTTTATAGTTTTTCATTTTTGGTTAGTTTCTCGCTTTCGCGAAAGCGAGATAATTTATAAATTATTCCAGTACCAATCTACTGCCAGATTTAATCCTTTTTCTAAATCATACTGAGGTTCATACTGAATGATTTCCTTAGCTTTTTTTATTGATGCTAATGAATGAGGTATATCACCGTCTCTATGCGGTCCATAAATTATTTCTACATCAGCTATTGATTCATTATATTTTGAAAGTACTTTTTTCAAAATTTTTACTAATGAATTAAGATTCGTTTGATCACCACAAGCTACATTAAAAACATTGTTTTCAGATCTGGGGTTAGTAGATAGCATGGCTTTCTCATTAGCCTGAATGACGTTATCAATATATGTAAAATCTCTAGAGAAAGAACCATCACCATTTATTACCGGCGATTCTAAATTCATGAGTTTTTTAGTGAAAAGTGGAATAACCGCTGCGTAAGCACCTTCTGGACTTTGCTTTCTTCCGAAAACATTAAAGTATCTTAAACCGATGGAATTAAAACCGTAAGACTTATAAAATACATCAGCATACAACTCATTCACAAATTTGGTTACAGCATATGGTGAAAGTGGTTTGCCTATTTTACTCTCTACTTTGGGTAATTCTTTAGAATCACCATAGGTTGAGGAACTAGCTGCATAAATCATTTTTTTTACACCTGCCTCCTTACATGCTACAAGCATATTTAAAAATCCTGATACATTTACCTCATTTGAGGTAATAGGATCCTTCAATGATCTAGGTACGCTTCCTAATGCTGCTTGATGTAAAACATAATCTACCTCATTAACTGCAGCGCGGCAAGTTGCTAGATCCCTAATATCTCCTTCTATAAATTTGAAGTTGGAATAATTCTCTAAATGCTCTATGTTCTTATAGAATCCGGTAGAAAGGTTATCTAAGGCTACAACATCATAGCCTTTATCGCAAAAATACTCAGATAAGTTACTACCTATAAAACCTGCGGCTCCTGTTATTAGTAATCTGTTTTTCATTCAAGGAAAAATATATGTATTATAATTTCAAATATGACAAAATGAAGTTTAGAATTTTTGATTATTAGGTTCATAAACTTTTCACATAGTCATAATAATCACCTTTTAGATCTTTGACTTGCTCAAATAATGTTTTTTTATTAATCCATCCGTTTTTTAATGCGATCTCTTCTATACAAGCTATCTTTAACCCAGTTCGTTTCTCTACAGCCTTTACAAATTCTGTAGCTTCAGTTAGAGCTTCATGTGTACCTGTATCTAACCAAGCAAATCCTCTACTGAGCATTTGCATTTCTAACATACCTTGATTGAGATAATTTTGATTAACAGATGTAATCTCTAATTCGCCTCTTTTGGAAGGTTTAAGACTTTTAGCTATCTCAATAACAGAATTAGGATAAAAGTATAATCCTACAACGGCATAATTAGATTTAGGAATTTGTGGTTTCTCTTCTATAGACGTTACTGTCCCATTTGAATCAAAAGATGCTACACCATAACGCTCAGGATCTTTCACATAATTACCAAAAACAATTGCCTTTTCATTGTATGTAACCTCTTTTACAGCATTTTGCAATTTTGATTGAAAACCAGCTCCGTAGAATATATTATCTCCTAAAACTAAAGCTACAGGATCATTACCTATAAACTCTTCACCTAAAATGAAAGCTTGTGCAAGACCATCAGGACTAGGTTGAACCTTATAAGACAATTGTATTCCTAAATTACTACCATTTCCTAAAAGTCTCTCAAAACTAGAAATATCATGAGGTGTAGATATAATTAAAATATCCTTGATACCGGCGAGCATAAGTACCGATAATGAATAATAAATCATCGGTTTATCATATATAGGTAAAAGTTGCTTACTAACTGCTAATGTTAACGGATGTAATCGTGTGCCAGATCCACCAGCTAGTATAATTCCTTTCATTTTTGAGAGTATTGTTGATTGTAGTAATTTAAATATTCTCCATTAACGATATTTTCTAACCATAGTTGATTGTCTAGATACCATTTAATGGTTCTTTCAAGACCTTGCTCAAAGGTTAAAGAAGGTTTCCAGTTTAAGTCGTTGTTAATTTTTGTTGCATCAATTGCATATCTAAGGTCATGACCTGGTCTATCGTTTACAAAAGTTATCAATTCTTCACTTTCACCTTGACTTCTCTCTAAAAAGCCGTCCATTTTGGCACAAAGTAACCTTACTAAATCAATATTTTTCCATTCATTATGACCGCCTATATTATAAGTCTCACCTTTGACTCCGTTATGAAAAACTACATCAATAGCCTTGGCGTGATCTTCAACGTATAACCAATCTCGTGTATAATTACCGTCACCGTAGACTGGTAAATTCTTTTTATGAATAATATTATTAATAAATAAGGGTATTAATTTTTCCGGAAATTGATAAGCCCCATAATTATTAGAGCAATTAGAAATAACATAGCTCAAGCCGTATGTTTCTCCATACGCTCTTACAAAATGGTCTGAACTAGCCTTAGAAGCAGAATATGGTGAGTTAGGATCATAAGAGGTCTGTTCTGTAAACAAACCATCGCTACCTAAACTACCATAAACCTCATCTGTACTGATATGATAGAACAACCCCTTATCATATTCACTGAATTTCTTGAATGATTCTAATAAATTCAAAGTTCCTAAAATATTAGTTTTTGCAAAAATTAAAGGATCTTTTATAGATCTATCTACATGAGACTCTGCAGCGAGATGAATTACATCAGTAAATTTATATTTTTTAAATAGACCATTTATAAAATCAGCATTCTTAATATCACCTTTAATAAAATGATAATTTTCAAAACCTTCAATGTCTACTAGATTTGATAAATTACCTGCATAAGTTAGTGCGTCGAGATTATAAATTGCATATTCTGGATATTGTGAAACAAACATTCTTACAACATGTGAACCAATAAATCCCGCTCCTCCTGTAATTAGTATTTTTTTTGACATGAAATATTGTGAAAATAGAAAACAAACTTACAAACAATGTATTAAAAGAAAAGATGATCTTACAGAAAAGATA
>CAZBCH010000204.1:0-10328 GCA_964490235.1 uncultured Flavobacteriaceae bacterium
AGCTTTTATCATGGATCTTAAAAATAATAGAAGAGGTCGTATATCTGAATATGTAGATCAATATTCTAACGCAACCTACCATGAAGGTGAGCGCCCATGGTCTGTAAAATGTGATATTGCATTGCCATGTGCTACTCAAAACGAATTAAATGGAGACGAGGCAAAAACTCTTGTTTCAAACGGCTGTATTTGTGTAGGTGAAGGTGCTAACATGCCTTGTACTCCAGAAGCAATTGAACACTTTTTAGATAAAAAGATTTTGTTCTCTCCAGGAAAAGCGTCTAACGCCGGTGGTGTTGCTACATCTGGTCTAGAAATGTCTCAAAACTCTATGCGTTACAGCTGGACTGCAGAAGAGGTTGATAGCAAACTTCACGGTATTATGAATGATATTCACGAGGCTTGTGTAGAATATGGAAAGGATGAAGACGGATTTGTAGATTACGTGAAAGGAGCAAATATTGCTGGTTTTGTAAAGGTTGCAGATGCTATGCTAGCACAAGGAATTGTGTAGATCATAAATAATTATTTTTATTCCGCTTTCGCGAAAGCGGAAACTAAAAAAACTAAAACCTCTGTAAAAGCTACAGAGGTTTTTTAATGGTTTAAATTAAGTTTATTTTTGCTTTTACTTATCATATATCAAAGATGAGTACGTTCTATACATATGAAAAAAGTAGTTTTCTTTATTTTTTTAGCTTTTAATCTAACAAGCGCGCAAGATTTTACCGATTCATGGGAAGGATTGTTTTCCTTTACTACAATAGTAGACATCGACGAGTCTGCAACGGCAGTATATGCAGCCAGTGAAAATGCCGTTTTTGTATACGATTTAAGCTCTCGCACATTTACCACATTAACTACGGTTAACGGTTTAAGCGGTGATGAGATAAGCCAAATACATTATAGTGAGGACAAGGCATTACTTGTAATAGGTTATGAAAACGGATTGTTACAAATAGTCGACCAAAATGGTGATGTGACTGATGTAGTTGCCATAAAAGACAAACAAGTAATACCACCAGATAATAAGAAAGTAAATGAGTTTTTAGAGAGTGGAGACCTTATTTATATCGCTACAGATTTTGGTATCGCTATTTACAATCTTGATAGATTAGAATTTGATGACACCTATTTTATAGGAAATAATGGAGAACAGGTTAAAGTTGCCTCTCTTGAAATATTTGATGGCTTTTTATATGCGGCCACACTTGATGCTTCAAATAATATAAGAAGAGCGCCTATTGCAGATCCATTTCTGATCGATTTTATGAATTGGCAACAAGTTAATCCTGATGTTTGGGATGAAGTCATAGCCTTTGATACAGGTCTATTTGCTGTAACTGTAGGAGGATTTCTTGCCGAGTTTAATGGGACAGCTTTTGCCAATAATATTACTCAATTTCCATCAAGAGTGCTAGACGCATCTGCTACGGATGATTTTTTAGTTTTTACACTTAATAATCAGATCATCATTTATGACACTTCTTTGAGTCAGTTTTTAACTTTAAATAATATAAATGGTGAATCATTTGCATTTACACAAGCTGTTGTAGTAGGCGATGATCTATTTATAGGAACAGAAGTAAATGGTATGATACGAATTAATCTACTTAATCAATCTGATTTTGAATTCATTGTTGCAGATGGTCCTTCAAGGAATGCAGCTTTTTCTATCCAGACGTTACCAGAAGAATTATGGGTAACATATGGATCCCATAATTTATTTTATACACCTGATAATGCGGCACTGGGAATAAGTCATTTTGTTGAGGATGGATGGATCAATTACACAAATGATGATATTGATGGACTTTTAAGTGTACCTACTATTACTATAAATCCAGAAAACCCATTAGACATAGTAATTCATTCTATGAACAATGGTTTATTAGATTTTATTGATGGTGTGGCTAGCACTCGATATGGCATCAATAATAGTTCGCTTACAAGTATTTTACCTCCATCTGATTTTTTTGTTAGAATACCAGATGGTGAATATGATTCTCAAGGTAACTTATGGGTGATCCAGCAACAAGTAGACTTTGCTTTGAGTAGAAGAAACTCTTCTGGAAACTGGACGGCATTTGATGTTGGTTCTGTTTATGAAGAAGTCTCGAATGGTTCTAGTACCACAAAAATGGTCATAACAAATGATGATAAAATTGTTTTTGGCTCTACAGATGGTGGTCTTATAGGTTATGATCCCGATTTAGATCAATTTTCAAGATTAATAGATGAGGTTTCTGAAGGTAATCTCATCAATAATTATATCAGTGCTCTAAGAATTGATCAACGCAATCAATTGTGGATAGGCTCTAATCTAGGGTTAAGAGTTTTATCTAATGTGAACAGTCTCTTTTCAGAAGAGATTCAAGATGCCAGATCTATAATTATAGAAGATACTAATGGCATTCCTAGAGAGTTATTACAAGATGAAGCTGTTCTTGATATTGAGGTTGATGGTAATAATAATAAATGGGTTGCAACAGCTAGCTCTGGTGCGTTTTTATTTTCTCCTTCAGGTAGAGAAACTTTGTTTCAATTTACCACAGATAACTCTCCTTTACCTACTAACTCGGTAAACGACATTGCCATTGATGAAGAAACAGGTAAAGTTTACTTTGCGACAAATAAAGGTATCGTTGCTTTTCAAGGAGAAAGATCCAGTAAGCCGCAAGAGAATCTTGAGAGTGTACGTGTTTTTCCTAATCCAGTGAGACCTGGTTTTGATGGTAATGTAACAATCGATGGCCTCACCGAGCGTGCAAGAGTAAAAATTACCGATATAGAAGGCAACCTAGTTTATGAAGCTGTTTCTCAAGGTGGAAGCATTCCTTGGGATACTAGAAGTTTTTCTGGAAATAAAGTAGCTTCTGGTGTTTACATGTTATTTATCTCAACTAGCGATAATATAGAAACGACTGTAGCTAAAGTAATGATCGTAAGATAAATGCTTGTCAAAACATCAGCAATAGTATTATCCACTTTAAAGTATAGCGAGGCAGATCTTATTGCGCGATTGTATACTCATGAACTAGGTATGCAATCTTTTATCCTTAAAGGAATTCGTAAAACGAGAAAAGGGAAATTACGTATCTCCTTTTTTCAACCACTTACGCAACTTGCCATAGAGATCAACTATAAAGGCAAAGGTTCATTAGAGTATATCAAGGAAGCAAGAGTAATTCATCCCTATGTAAATATTCATAATAATATTATCAAGAGCAGTATTACTATGTTTTTTTCTGAAGTACTGTCTCAAATACTTACAGAACAACAGCCTGATGAAGAACTGTTTGAGTATTTGTCTTCTGTGTTTCAATATTTAGATCAAGCACAAGATGTAGCAAATTTTTCCATTAAAATGTTGGTTGATATGACAATGTATTTAGGTTTTCAACCTGATACTTCAACTGTTGATAAACCATACTTTAATTTATTGAACGGTAATTTTGATAATAATGGTTTGCAACCACAACATTTAACATTGAATGAAAGTAATTTACTCAAACAGTTCCTAGGCACAAATTTTGATGCTATTAATCAAATTAAAATGAATAGAGAGCAGCGTAATGCATTATTAAATTTGGTCATTGACTATTTTCAAATACATTTGCAATCCTTTAAAAAACCCCATTCATTATCTATATTAAAGCAACTTTTCGACAAGTGAAACTAGTAGTATTATTCTGTGTCTTTTTCAGTTTATTTGCCACCTCACAAACAGTAAAAGTTTTAAGCGAGGTAACAAGAGAGCCTTTGCCATCTGTTGCAATTTATAATAAAGATAAAAGTGTTAGTACAATTACCGATTTTGATGGTACAGCCTCTCTAGAAAAGTTTTCAGAAGGTGATCGTATTTATTTTCAAAGTATGGCATATAAAACTTTTGTTATTAACAAAAGTGAGATAATTGCAACTGGTCGTGAGATTTTAATGAAACCTAGGTCTGAAAAGATAAATCCTATAGTCATTTCTGCTTCAAAATTTGAACAGCGCAAGCAGGATATTCCCCAAAAAATTATTTCACAGAATGCAAAAGAGGTAAGGATAAACAACCCACAAACCAGTGCAGATCTTTTGCAGCAATCTGGTCAGGTATATGTGCAAAAATCCCAGCAAGGCGGTGGTAGTCCTTTGATAAGAGGTTTTTCTACAAATAGACTTTTAATAACTGTGGATGGTGTGCGCATGAATAATGCTATTTTTAGAGGAGGAAATCTTCAAAACGTTATTTCTATCGATCCATTAAGTATAGATAGAACAGAGGTAATCTTGGGCCCAGGAAGTGTTGTATATGGTAGCGATGCGATAGGTGGTGTCATGAATTTTTATACTAAAAAACCTCAATTATCTCAAGATTCTATCACCTTTACTGGTAATGCCTTGATTAGGTACGCAACTGCAAACGATGAGAATACTGCTCACCTAGACTTTAATTATGGTACATCAAAATTTGCTGCAGCAACTAGTATCAGTGTGAATTCTTTTGGAGATCTAGTTATGGGATCTCATGGACCTGACGAGTATCTACGCAATCAATTTGTTACTAGAAATAATGGTCAGGATTTAATAATCAATAATCGAGATCCTAAAAGACAAATTTCAACAGGTTTTAATCAAATAAATTTGCTGCAAAAATTTAAATATCGACCTAATCAAAAATGGGACTTTGATCTAGGAATTATTTACACTGCAACGAGCGATTTTGATAGATACGATATATTAACTCGTGTGGACGATAGTGGTAACCCTCGTAATGCACAATGGTATTATGGTCCACAAACTTGGCTCATGGGAACGGCAAAAGCAACGCACCGCGGTAATGGTAAATGGTACGATAAAATGATTATCTCTCAAGCTTTTCAGCAATTTGAAGAAAGCCGTAATGATAGATCATTCATGGAGCCAGAACTTTATCAAAATAAAGAGCAGGTAGATGTTTTTACTACCTCAGTAGACTTTGAAAGACGCAACAGAGAAAACAATGTTCTATTTTACGGTGCAGAATTTTTTCATAATAGAGTAAATTCTATAGGTAGTGTTTTTAATATAGAAACAGAAGAAAGAGCACCAGCGCCTAGTCGGTATCCTGATGATTCTTCATGGCGATCTCTTGCTGCCTATGCAAATTATCAATGGCGAGTAGACCCTAAATTAGTCGTACAAACTGGACTGCGCTACAATCACATTTGGCTCGATGCACAATTTGATGATCAGTTTTATGATTTCCCGTTTACAGACGCAAATTTGAGTACCGGTGCTTTAACAGGTGCAGTAGGCGCGACGTATTTACCTAATAAATCTTGGGAACTCAGGGCAAATTTTAGTACCGCATTTAGAGCACCTAATATTGATGATAAAGGAAAATTATTTGATCCTAATCCAGGAACGGTGATTGTTCCTAATCCTAATCTAGAATCAGAGTATTCTTATAATACAGAAATAGGAGTAAAAAAACGTATCGGTAATCGATTTACTATGGACGTATCTGGATATTACACATATTTAAAAGACGCTCTGGTTCCAAGAGATTTTCAGCTTAATGGTCAGGATATGATTATTTATCAAGGTGAGTTAAGCCAGGTTCAAGCTATTCAAAATGCCGAAACGGCCATGGTTTACGGTATTGAAATAGGCGCACAGTATGAATTTGATAATCAGTTTAAAATCTACGGACATTACAACTGGCTCAAAGGAGAACAAAAGGAAATGGACGGTACTAGCGTACCAGTACGTCACGTATCACCTAACTTCGGAGATATTCATGCCGTATATAAGAATGAAAAATGGAATTTTGACGCTTTTTTAATGTTTAACGGTCAATTTGATTTTGAAGATCTAGCACCTAGCCAGCAGTCCAGGCCTTATCTTTATGCTCAAGATGACAACGGTAATCCTTTCTCGCCACGCTGGTATACCTTAAATATTAGGTCTAATTATCAAATAAACGATACATTAACCGCAGTTGCAATTGTTGAAAATATTACCGATCAACGATACAGGACGTATTCTTCCGGAATAGCAGCAGCAGGACGCAATTTAATCTTGTCTTTGCAATATGCTTTTTAATGTTCTCGCTTTCGCGAAAGCGGTATTAAAACAAACCTCTCAACTCAAAACAGTTTAAATTAATTAAACAAACATCCTGCAAGTTGGCTTTAGAAATAAAACTCCAAGATCAGACATTTCAATTGCATTGTAGTGGTGCGTGCTATTGGGTGGAGCAAGATGTTGTGCTTCTAGCCGATGTACACTTGGGAAAAAGTGCTCATTTTAGAAAGCATGGAATGGCAGTGCCATCACAAGCTGATGATCAAGAATTTGACAAACTCAATCAAGTTATAGAAGAATTTCAACCTTCTCGATTGTGGTTTCTGGGCGATTTGTTTCATTCTTATAAAAATGCAGAGTGGCATTTTTTTGAACAATGGTTACGATCTCAAGAAATAGAAATTGCATTAGTCATGGGAAATCATGATGTGATCTCTAGAGATTCCTTTGAGCGATTAGGTATGAAAACCTATGATGTGTTGCAAATGGGCGATCTATTTTTAACACATCACCCAGAAAAGGTAGATGGGAAATTTAATATTGCAGGTCACATTCATCCATCAGTAAAATTAAAAGGTGCTGGCAGGCAAAAATTGAAGCTTTCTTGTTTTTTCTGTACAGAATATGGTATGATTTTGCCAGCATTTGGTGATTTTACTGGTACATATTCTTTACAACCTAAAAAGGGAAATAGAATCTTTGTCATTGCAGATGACGAGGTTGTAGAACTCAGTTAGCTTGTGATGTACATTGTTGTAAATGCCCAAATTGTAGTTAAATAGCCTATGTTTAAGATTATTTAAAAGTGATACAATTATATTTGAAGTATGTCTAGAAAAACGATCTCCATATTAAATTTAGTTAGTGTTATTGTCCTTATTGCATGGAATGGATTTGCAAATACTGGGAATTATAATGGTAAAAATGTTGGTGAGCTAAGTGCCGAATATGATAATTTGTTCACACCAGCATCTTATGCCTTTTCTATTTGGGGACTTATTTTCTTAATGCTAACGGTTTTTGGAATTTACGGTGTGTATGTTGCTTTTTCTACAAAACATCAAGAAGCTAGTAAAGATTATAAAACAGATTTTTTGCTTACTACTAGTCCATGGTTTCTTGCAGCAAATATATTTTGTGGTTTGTGGGTGGCTTTGTGGTTAGATGAGAACATAGCGGCATCAGTGGTAATGATGTTTGGGATTTTATTTTGTTTATTAATTTGTGTTAGACAACTTGATATGGAAATATGGGATGCACCATTTCCCATTATTGCCTTTGTATGGTGGCCACTCTGTTTGTATTCTGGATGGATAAGTGTCGCAACTATCGCAAATGTTGCAGCATGGCTTAATGGAGCTTATGAAATACCTATAGATTTACAAGTGACTATTACTATTATAATGATCACTATTGCATTTATTATCAATTCATTGATGATATGGATGCGTAATATGCGAGAATTTGCATTAGTAGGTGTATGGGCACTTGTAGCTATTTATGTTAGATTTCAATCTTCTGTAGAAATACTTGACGCGTCCACCAGTTCTATGATTAGTTACGTGGCTTTGAGTCTCGCAATTGGGTTATTTATACAATCCGGTATTCATGGTTCCATGAATGTGAAAACTAATCCAGGTAAAAAGTTTTTAGAATGGAAAGCAGGAAAATAAGCTGCTTAATAGTTATTTCTATCGCACTTTACATGCTTCTAATATCATTTCCCCAGCTAGGATAATTAAAAATAGTCTTTCTAAATTTTTTAAAAGTCATTCCAGCATTCATGGCTATAGCAAACATGTTAATTTGCTCGCTAGCTTCTGGTCCAGTAATATGCGCTCCTAGAATGAGACCATCCTTTTTATCAGTAATAATTTTATAAGCATAAAATGGAGCGTTAATTCTCTGATTATTGAACCATTCACTAGCATCTTTTTCAATTATTTTAACGTCTATATTTTTTTCTTTTGCATCTAGTTCAGTAATTCCTATACCTGAACATTGAGGAATGGTAAATGCTGTACTAGGTATTGCTGGTATATCAAGTTTTGTTTTCTTACCTAACACATTTTTTGCTGCTACACTTGCTTCTATTCCGCTTAAAGGTGTAAGTGGTAATGATTTGCTAGAAACATCACCACATGCATAAATATGCGGTTGTGTGGTGCTCTGTAAATAGTCATTAACGACTACACCATTTTTGTCTGTGACCACATTGGCTTTTTCTAAATTTAATGCACTAATAGACGGTACTCTACCTGCTGTATTAAAAACACAATCGGCAGTTATTTGATGCATTCCATCTTCTTCAGAATAATGGACGATAAATTTGTCTCCTTTTTTTTCTACACTAGAAGCCTGCGCATCTTTAATGATCTGAATGCCTAGTTCTACAGATGCTTTCTCTACGAAATTTGCTGTAAATTCTTCAAAAGGTCCTAAGACTTGATTTCCTTTTTCTATGAGCGTTACTTTTGATCCAGCTCTCGCTAGCATATGACTGAATTCCATTCCTATATAACCAGCACCTACAAATACCACTTTTTCAGGTACATTTTTAAGAGTAAAAAAGTCTTCTGAAGTAAACATGAATTCTTCACCTGGGATTCCTAAAGAAAGTGTTTGCATACCAGTTGCAATCACAAAATGATTTGCTTGATACTTTTCACCATCTAACATGACAGTTTTAGAATCTATGAATTTTGCTTCTCCATGCAAGCAGGTAACACCTTTACTTTTGAGATTTCTCTCAGTGTTATCTGGTATATCACTAGTATATCTTGCTGCATAATTGATAGCCGCTGTCCAGTCCATCTTTACAGTACCAGCAATACCATCTTTCTTCATATTTTGAGCATGATCATAAGCTTCTACTGAAGATAAAATAAGTTTTTTAGGGTCGCAACCTCGTTGTGAGCAAGTGCCACCATATTCTCTATTGTCAATTATGGCTACACTTTTGCCAGCGTCCCTGCAAGTATTTGCTACTAATTTACCAGCCGTTCCGGTCCCAAATATAAAAACATCAAATTCTTTCATGTCCTAAAGGTAATAGCTTTAATTTCCTGCTACTATTAAAGAATTCTCAATATTCTTGGTATGGCTGTTTCAGGACGTATCTTTGTGAAGATATTATGAGTTTTACTACTATTCTGAATAAATTTTCACAAGCTGCACAAACGCAAAGCTTGAGAGATGCTGTATCTAAGTCCCAAGGATCGACTACAGTGCAAGGACTTAACGGAAGTTCTATTTCTATTGTATTAACATCTGTTTTTAAAGATGCTGATAAGCCATTTATGCTTATTTGTAACGATAAAGAAGAAGCGGCTTTTTATCTCAATGATTTAGAAAAAATGATAGGTGATGAAAAGGTACTTTTTTATCCTGGTAGTTATAGAAGACCTTACCAAATTGAAGAGACTGATAATGCAAACGTGTTATTAAGAGCCGAAGTATTGAATCGAATCAATTCACGTAAGAAACCAGCTGTAATAGTTACCTATCCAGATGCGCTTTTTGAAAAAGTAGTAACGCGCAAAGAATTAGAAAAAAACACTCTAAAAATAAGTGTAGGCGATCAAATTTCTATAGAGTTTGCAAATGAAGTACTGTTTGAGTATAAGTTCAAGCGTGTTGATTTTGTAACCGAACCAGGAGAGTTCTCATTGCGTGGAGGAATTTTGGACGTGTTTTCCTTTTCAAACGACGAGCCTTATCGTATTGAATTTTTTGGAAATGAGATTGATTCCATAAGAGTTTTTGACGTGGAAACACAACTTTCAAAAGAACAGACAAAGAAAATATCCATTATCCCTAATGTAGAAAACAAACAGTCTGATGAGGTGCGAGAGAGCTTTTTAAAATACCTATCAAGCAAGACGGTAATCTTCTCGATGAATATGGATTTGTTATATGGTCGTGTGGATTCGCTTTTCGCGAAAGCGGAACAAGCATACAACCAGCTACAAGGAGAAATACGCCAGTTAACTCCTCAAGAGATATTTAGTGATAGTGCATTAATCAAAACACAGCTCAAAGAATACAACCACATAGAATTTACCACTGCCAGTGGTATGATCGTCTACAAAACGGCGCCGCAGCCATCCTTTAATAAACAATTTGATTTACTGATTGAAAATTTAAAGGAAAACGAAGAAAACGGTTATAAAAATTTGCTCTTTTGCAGTAGTGACCAGCAAGCAAAACGTTTTCATGACATTTTCGATGATATGAAGGCAAATGTGCAATACGATACTGTCGTAATGCCT
>CAZBCH010000205.1:0-1636 GCA_964490235.1 uncultured Flavobacteriaceae bacterium
AACACTCTATGGTTCTAAAGGAGCAAATGGCGCTATTATAGTAACTACAAAGAGAGGAGGCAATAATGAAAAAATTAATATCAACTTTAATTCGGTAGTGACTTTTGAAGAAGTTAAGTACTTTCCTGAAACACAAACTAAGTTTGGTAGCGGATCAACACAGAACTTTGAATATGATCCTATTGAAAACGAAAGTTGGGGGCCACGATACGATGGATTACCTAGGCGCGTAGGGCCAATTTTGGCTGATGGAACTTATCAGGTATTACCTTATGCACCAATAAAAGATAATAAAAAAGACTTTTTTGATACAGGTATTACCTTGCAAAATGCCATTTCTTTAAGTGGTGGTAGTGAGAACTCAAGTTATTTCTTTTCAGCACAAAGAGTTGATAGAACAGGTGTAACACCAGGCGATGAATATGTTCGGGATAATTTTAGATTTAATGCTACTAGAAAATCTGGTAAATTAGAAACATCAACTTCAGTATCTTTCTTCCAAGATAAAACAGATGTTGCGGGAGCAAGTCCTAATGATGGTAGTTACTATAGAATTTTATTAAATACACCAGGACATATTCCTATTTCAAATTATAGAAACTGGCGTACCGATAAATTCTCAACGCCTGATACTTATTTTAATGCTTACTTTAAAAATCCGTATCAAATAATTGATCAAAATAGAAATACAGCACGATCAAATAGATTACAAGGAATTGCTAGGTTGGATTATGAATTTAATGATTGGATAACTGCGACCTATACGTTAGGAGGTACTTGGTTCAACAGCAGCTTTAAAAATACACAAGAAGCATGGCAATATGATCCAACGCTAACTTATACAAGACCTAGTGATGAGGTAAATGCCGTCCAAGACGGGATGACTGACAACTTTAGGTTGAATTCAGATTTATTAGTCAATTTTGATAGGCAACTGACAGAAGATATTAGTGCTAGGTTAATTTTAGGAAATCATGTTGAAACGTTTAGAAGTAAACAAGGTAATGTAGGTGGAAACAACTTATTTACAAATGTTATTTATAATGTAAATGTAAGAACAGGAGAATTAACAGGAGGAGAAGGAACCACTCAGAAACGATTATATTCTTATTTCGGTGATTTGACTCTAGGGTTTAGAGACTATCTATACTTGACAGGCTCTTACAGGCAAGATATTTCTTCAACGCTGCCAATAGACAATAATTCATATGGGTATTACAGTGCAGGTTTATCTTTTGTGCCTACAGATGCATTTACAAGTTTAAAAGAAGGGGCGTTAGATTACTTGAAATTTAACGTCAGTTATGCTCGAGTTGGTAATGATGCAGGAATAGGTCAAACTAATGAGAACTTTATTGTGCCAGGAGGGTTTCCGTTTGGTACTACAACTGGATTAAGACCTACAACTATTGCTGTAGACCCTGAATTAAGTCCAGAGTTTTCAACATCCATTGAAGGTGGTTTTAATGTGGAGTTTTTCAAAAGAAGAATTACGTTAGGAGCTAACTATTATTTTGTAAAATCAGAAGACCAAATTAACTTTTCACAAGCATCAGCTGGTTCTGGAGCAAGATCCTATTTGACAAATATAGGTGAAATTCAAAATCAAGGCTTTGAATTTGATCTTGGTTTAGTA
>CAZBCH010000206.1:0-7115 GCA_964490235.1 uncultured Flavobacteriaceae bacterium
TTGAATTTCAAATATACCATTTTTAGGCCGTACTAATTTAGAATCTGGCAATGATACTGTCTTTGAATAATGATTATTTAAAAAGCTCTATGACTTCTGAAAAAGCTTATTTGAAATTAGATGTTTTGTTTTGAAATGAAAGTTATCAGAGTCGACGATTAAATGAATGGTCATTTAATACCTTATGCAAAATAAAAGAGTTATAATTTTTTGATTTTGTCCAAAGGTATCCATGCTTTATTACCGTTAGCAAGTTGTATAAGTGCCCAATTATTGAACTCTTCAGTTACTTCAACTTTTGTTCCTTCATGTAGTGTGAAACTGGCAGTAGCATTTTCTTTAGGTTCTTCTCTTGTGGTGAATTCTTCAGTGAATACAATTGCAAACTGTTGATCATTAACACTGTTTTTAGCATAAAAAGCTGATGCAATACTTGCAATAGCCATTAAAACACCGAGAATACTAAGTACAAAAAATAAGCGCTTTTTTCCTGCAGTTTGCGCATAGAAATAAAGAATAACCATAAGTATGGTAAATAATACAATAACAATACTGAAATAAGCCCACTCATCTACAGATAGCTTATTAATAAAGCTTACCAGGTTAGACTCTAGACTTACTGCCTCTGTACTTTCAATAGCGTCAATTTTCATTTGGTTTGCAAATTTCAGATTGTTTAATACATCAGCATTTTCTGGATCTAACAGTAAGGCTTTTTCAAAGTTGTAGATTGCAGGACCTATCGCATTGATTTTATAATAAGCATTTCCTAAGTTAAAATAAACCTCTGCGCTATGTTTTCCAGTTTTGAGAATTTGCTCGTACCCTGCAATCGCAAGATCATAATTCTCTGATGTGTATGCTTGGTTCGCTTTCGCGAAAGCGGCTGCCTCAAAAGACTCTTGTGCGCTACAAAAACAAACAAAGAGTACGGCTAATATGTTGAATACCTTTTTCATCCTACTTCTTTAATTGTTTATCAATATCGTTAAGTACACGTCCTGCTTTTTCATAATCTTCTTTCATGGTTGCGTTTGAGGAAGGTGTGTAACGAGCAAATTCACAACTAGCGAGAAGTTCAACAAAACCTTTTCTAGTTTCATCTTGTGCACCGCGCTCAGCTAACAGATCATCTACTTTATCTTTAGACATATCTGCGGTTTGAATGCGTAGTTTTGACTTGAGATAATTGTGTAAAGATTTTTCTAAAGAAACATAAAACAGCTCGTGATTTCCTAAATTTTTCTTTGCTGCGCTAAGATATTTTTTACTCAATTTATTTGCAGTTCTCACACGGTTTCCTACAATGTCTGCATCGCGCTTTTCTTGTTGTTTTCTAAACAGTAAAACGAGTGGCAATAATAAAAAGGATCCTCCCAGTATAGACCAATAGGTTGATGAATTAAAAAAATAGGTTTTTTCTTTATCAATTAAGTCGGTACTTGTTTTAATAAATGCAAATTGTGCATTGTTCTGGATAATGTTTCTACTGCCATTAACGGTACCAGCTGTGGTATTTGTAGCTGTCGTGGTAGGTGCATCACCTTCTACCATGAGCAGCATTTCACCACTATTTTTTGTGATATACTGTTCTTTTTTGGGATCAAAATAGGAGAACTCTACAGGTGGTATTACATATTTACCACCGTACTGCGGTACGACCGTATAATTATCTGTAATACTACCACGCATACCATTGATGTTAGTACTTACTTTATTATCACGTTCTGGATCATAAACTTCTAAGCTTTGTGGAGCTTTTAGTTTAGGTAGTTCCATCAGTTTTAAATTACCAGATCCAGATGCGGTAACGCTTACAGTTAAACTTTCACCAGCGTCTAGTTGGGCTCTATCAGATTCTACCTTAAAGTCAAAATCTCCAACGGCTCCTGTAAAGCTCGCTGGTCTTCCCACTGCAGGTAAGTTTTTAACAATTATTTCTCGCTTTCCAGCACTAACCGTTTTACTAGTAGTGGTCATGTACGGTCTTCCAAAGAAATCTCTTCTATTCGTAGGGATTTGAACCTGTACATCTAGTGTTAAAGGCTCTATTTCTAATTTACCTGTCTTTTGTGGATATAGAATAGCTTCTCTAAGAACTAAATATCTATAAGGTTCACCATTATATGTTCCGTTTTTTACTTGCTGATTTCTATTGTCAATATTTTGTGACCAGAAGTCTCGATATTTAGGGCTATCCAGCTCATTCCAGCCGGTAACGCCAGTTTGATTTGCAACATAAATTTTATAGACTACTCTAATAGCCTCATTTAGGTATGGATTAGAATTTGATACCTCTGCAACAAGATGAATGCTATCATCTACACGCATAGAGTTATCATCTACATCTTTAGGCTGTTCTACAGCACCAGTAACATTAATAACTTGTGGTATGGTTTTGTACTCATTACCATCATAAGTCATAACTGCTTGCGCTATGGTTACTTTTCCGGTTTTTGTAGGTTTTAAAATGTAGGTATAAGACTTTGACATGCTGCTTTTCCCATTGATCCAGTTTTGAGAAACAGCCTGACTAGGTCCAGCAACAACTTGAAAGCCTACAAAGTTAGGAGGCGTGAAATTATCGCCATCTACATTCATTTTAAACTCAACACGTAGCCTTTCATTTACAGCAATTCTATCACGACTAGTATTTGCGGTAAAGCTAACTTGGGCTAGACTAGAGCTTCCTATCAATAAAAACAGAATGTACAATAGATGTTTCATTACCAGTCTTTTTCAGATTTTTTTGCAGCACCTTTTGCCTTTTTGGCATTTACTTTATCTCTTATTTTTTGCTCTTCATTATTCATAGCTTCAAGAATCTGACTGATTTGCTGCGGCGTCATTTTACCTTCTACGCGTTGTTGAGGTGCTTTCTGGTCTTGTTCTTTAGGATCACCTTTACCATCTTTTCCATCTTGTGGTTTCCCATCTTTATCTTTGTCGCCTTCACCATCTCCTTTTTTATCATCACCTTCTTTTTCGTTGTCTTTACCTTTGTCTTTGCCGTCAGACTTTTGATCTTTATCACCTTCTTTATTCTCTTCGTCCTCACTTTTACTATCGTCTTTCTTGTCTTTATCATCATCACCGCCACCACCACCGCCGCCTTGCTTTTCTTCTTCTTTCTTTGCTAGAGCTAGATTGTAACGTGTTTCTTCATCAGTAGGGTCGTTTCTTAGAGCGTTTTTATATGCCTCTACTGCTTTTTTGTATTCCTTGTTTTCAAATAAAATGTTTCCTTGATTATGAAATATTCTATGTTTTTCTTCTTTGGTTGTTGCAGCTTCAGCCGCATCGAGATAGTTGTTAGAGGCGTTAAACTTTTTAGTGTTTTCGTAATAGAGGTTTCCTAAATTGTAAGCGGCATCTGCACTTTGTGGATTCACGGCTTTTGCCTTTTTATAAGCGGCCTCGGCAAGATTAAAATTGCCATCTTGCGCGTGTTCTTGTGCCTTTGCAATCGCGTTCTCGTATTCTTGATTTATAGATTGCTCTTGTTGCGCTTTCGCGAAAGCGAAACTACCCAATATCATCAGTACTAATAAAAATCTTTTCTTCATCATCTTACTCATTAAATAGATTTAACTTTTGCAGCCAGCCTGTTTTTCTTTCTAGGTAAAATACGTCCAAGAATAAAAAGAATAGTCCAAAACCTAGGAACCACTGAAATTGTGATTCAAAATCTGCATATTGTTGAGAGTCAAAGGCTACTTTATCAATTCCTGCTAGCTCTTCTTTAAGCTGCTCTATTACGGTTGCAGTAACTGTGCCATCGATGTAGGCGCCGTTTCCAGCCTCTGCAATTTCTTTTAAAGTTTCTGGATTTAATTTAGTCATGACCGTTTTTCCTTCACGATCTTTTTTAAATTCTCTTACTATTCCACCTCGCTTGATGGGTATCGTAGCACCTTTTTCAGTCCCTACTCCTATGGTAATAATACGAATTCCTTTATCTGCAGCAGCTTCTGCCACAGAGACACTTTCTCCTTCATGATCTTCGCCATCGCTTATAATGACTAATATTTTAGCAGCTTCTGTATCCTCGCTATAATAGCTCTCTGCTAGCTGGATTGCCTCGTTGATGGCAGTTCCTTGACTAGAAACTAGATCTGTATTTAAAGATTGCAGAAATAATCTAGCACTACCGTAGTCTGTGGTAATAGGAAGTTGTGGTACTGCACTACCGGCATAGGCGATTAAACCTATACGATCACTTGCTAGATTGTTAATGATTTCTGTAACTAGACGTTGTGATTTTTCAAGACGGCTAGGTGCGATATCTTCGGCAAGCATGGATTTTGAAACATCTACTGCAAATACAATATCTACGCCCTCACGATTTACAGTTTCTATCTTTTCACCTGCTTTTAAATTTACCAAAGCTAGCACAAGAAAAAGGATCCCAACGCAAACTGTTACTAGTTTTAATATAGGTTTGAACCAGGATCGATTAGGAATTAAATGATCCAGCATTTCTTTATTTGCGTACTTTTTTTGTGCACGGTAACGCCAGTAGGAGAGTCCTATAAATAGAACTACCACAACTGGTATAAGGCACAAAAGCCAGAAATATATTTTTTCTTCTAATAGGTACATATAGTACTTAGTTATTTTATTTTAATCACTGTTTTCCCAAAACCTCATGGGTGACAGATGCACTTGTCAATATTTATATTTTAAACCTACGTGGTCGCCCTTCTATTAAATCATCTAGGCACATCTTCATAGGTTAAATTCTTCAATCTTTAGATCTTCTAATTATTAATGAGATGGTAATCATTTTTATGCTACTGTTTTAAAAACGGTATATCGTAATAACATCTCTAATCCTATCAAAATAAGTGCTAGTAACACTAGATCGCGGTACTTTTCTTCTACATTGTAAAATTCAAATTGTTCAATTTCTGTTTTTTCTAACTTATCAATTTCGGCATAGATTTCTTTTAACTTCTGATTGTTTGTGGCTCTGAAATATTTTCCTCCAGTATCTGCAGCGATTTGTTTCATCAATTCTTCATCGATTTCTACTGGAGCCATTCTCATTTCAAAAGTTCCATCAGCTCTTGCTCGATAGGGCGATGGCGCATTTCCGTTAGTTCCTATTCCTATGGTATATACTTTAATGTCAAATTCTATTGCCAGCTCGCTAGCGATTTTAGGATCTAAAAAACCGCTGTTATTGACACCATCGGTCATTAAAATAATGACTTTGCTTAATGCTTCACTCTCTTTTAATCGGTTTACTGCTGTTGCGAGTCCCATTCCTATTGCTGTACCGTTTTCTAGGACACCATCAAACTTAATGTCTTTAATGGCTTTTAAGGAAATTGTTTTATCTGTCGTAATAGGAGTTTTAGTATAACTTTCTCCTGCATAAACAACTACTCCTATACGATCGTTAGGTCTACCGTTTATAAAATCTGCAGCCACTTCTTTAGTCGCTTCTAGTCGATCTGGTTTAAGATCTCGGGCAAGCATACTTGCACTAACGTCTACAGCAAGAACGATATCTATACCATTAGTAGTTTTAGTCTTTGTAGTAACATCAGTTGTTTGTGGTCTTGCTAATGCAACGATTATTAAAGCTAGAGCAAGTAGCCTTAAAATAAAAAGCAATGGTCTTAATTTTCCAAAAATAGAACTGCTGGACTGAAACCCTTTACTAGAAGATACTTTTACAGCAGCATTTTGTCTATTAAATGTCCATATGTAATAGGCAATCGCCAGAGGCAATCCTAGAAATAACCAAAACATTTCTGGCGACGCAAACTCTATATTTGTGAACCAGTCTATCATTGTTTTTCTTTCTTTTTACCATCGTCAAATGATGGAAATGTAACTGATGCTCTCACACGCTCTCTTAATATTCTACCGAATTCACGATCCGGATCTTCCTCATCATCTTTCTTATTTGATATAATGATCTGGTCGATTCCTATCTTATTAGACATCATCAATATCTCATATTCATATAAATCACCATCAAGTTGATAGGTTCCATCTAGAGAAACTCCATTTAAACCATCTATTTCTACTTCATTATCTAACATAAGAATATCACTCGCGCCCATTTCTTCAAAAACCTTAATCATATTATTATGAACCATTTCTGGCGATAATTTTTTCTGGTCTTCAGTAGGTTCTCCTTTAAGAGTAAATGTTATGACACCTATATAAAAATCATCTGTAAGATCTCCAGAAGAGAATTGATCAACCGTACTTGCGATAACGTTAAATTGATCGCTTAGGACCGTGGTATCCTGACGCACTAAAATTTCTGGAGTGTTTAATTGCACAGGTGGCATACCATAATCACTTGTTAACCAGGTTTGCTCTGTAAGTTCTCTTAATTCATTACCTAGAATCTGATCTTTTACATTTTCAAATCCTGCGACATAACTCCAAATTCCTAAGCCTATAAATAATGCTATAATTCCAGCACCTATTCCCAAAGCAATTTTTTGAGTACGCTTTTTAATTTCTTGCTGCCTGCGATACCTAGCATCTTGCATCAATTCTTCTTCAGTAGGTGGCGGCAATACTCTATGAATATTGTCAATTATTTCTCTAGTTCTATTTCTATCTTCCTTGGCACTTATGGCATCACCACTTGCACTTGCAAACTTTACTAAATCTGCTTTTTGGAGAATTTCTTCTAGCCTAGATTGAGTTTTGTCGGTAATATGCATGCCTTTTTCGGTCATGGCAATTTTCAATTCCTTGATCAATTGACCTGTCGTGCTTTCTAAGGTGTGACCGTAAACTTTAGAGTCAATGTACCTTCTAATAATGTAGGTCAACTCGGTATAATATTCTTTCCAGTTACGGTTTTCTAGATAGCCGCTTTCGTCTAGTTTTTGTAAGCGGTATTGCGTCCATTCATATGGTTGTAGGGTTTCTTCATAGGTTTTTTGTTCTCGCTTTCGCGAAAGCAATACAACAGCAATCACCACAGGAATTAAAAGCAATAACCACCACATCCAGCCGTAAGAACCTTTTGAACGATCTTCAATCTCTACTGAATCTTTTATCGGAAACATGCCTTGTTTAGTAGTATCTACAACAACCTCTCGCACACTCACAAGAATGGAATCGGACTGCAATCTTCT
>CAZBCH010000207.1:0-4778 GCA_964490235.1 uncultured Flavobacteriaceae bacterium
CAAGAAGAGGAAGAAATGCCTGCCATTAACGACGAGCAAGTTGAAGAAATGGCTTATATGGATTACGGCGCTAGTTTTACAAATAACGACGTGATCGACGCAATAGAATTAGGCACCATGTATAAAAACATGAAAGTAGGCGATACTACTGCAGTAAAAGTGAAAGGTACTATTGCAGATGTTTGCGTTAAAAAAGGTTGCTGGATAAAATTACCGGTAGGAGATGAATCTGCTACTGTAAAATTTAAAGATTACGCATTCTTTCTTCCTAAAAACGGAAAAGGAAAAGAAGTAATTTTAAGCGGTAAAGCTTTTAAAAACATTACACCAGTAGATGAATTGAAGCACTATGCAGAAGATGCTGGTAAAACAAAAGAAGAAATTGCTGCCATCACAGAAGATGAAGTAACATTAAGCTTTATTGCAGATGGTGCAATGGTGGAAAAATTTGATAATCCAGATGTTGAAGGATTAGAGAAAACTGAAGAATAAATGAAACGTGAGATCATGATTACTGGTGATGGTTCAAAAACCATTCACATGCCAGATCTCAACGAGCAATATCATTCTAAACATGGCGCCTTGCAAGAGGCGCTTCATGTTTTTATTAATACAGGTTTAGAGCATTTTGCAAAGATCTCGCTTTCGCGAAAGCGGAATTTCAATTCAAATCCTATTCAAATTTTAGAATATGGCTTTGGTACCGGACTCAACGCTATGCTTACAGCCCAGCATTCAAATCATATCCCTATCGAATATACTGCAGTAGAGGCTTATCCTATCGCAGCCGAAGAAATTAAGGATATGGATTATGGTTCATTGCTGGAAAATCAGCAGTTATTTGCTCAACTGCATGATGCCTCTTGGGGTGAGAACGTTGCTGTTACAGAGACTTTTTATATTCATAAAATTCAAACACCATTTGAAACTTTAGTATTTGAAAATAAGTTTGATTTGATTTATTTTGACGCTTTTGGGCCTAGAACTCAACCTGAATTATGGACTGCGTCTATTTTTGAGGCAGCTTATAAATCATTGAAAAAAGGAGGTGTTCTTACCACATATTGTGCTGCTGGCCAAGTAAGACGCAATATGCAAAGTGCAGGTTTTACTGTAGAACGGTTACCTGGTCCACCAGGAAAAAGGGAAATGCTTAGAGCTAGTAAGGCTATCTAAATTAGCTTACACAATCATTTAATATTAACTTAAGGATCCTAGCTAGGAGCAACTTTATATTTGCAAAAAATCAAAAATATATGTCACAACAAGTAAGAAATCAAGAACCAAAAGCGCTATGGAATCATTTTGCAGATCTAAACGCCATTCCTAGACCTTCTAAAAAAGAAGAGCGAGTGAGAGCTTTTATGAGAGACTTTGGTCATGGTCTTGATCTAGAAGTTGTGGAAGACCAGATAGGTAACGTGATTATTAAAAAACCGGCTACTCCAGGAATGGAAAACCGCAAAAGCATTATTTTGCAGTCGCATCTTGATATGGTTCATCAAAAGAATAATGATACCGATTTTGATTTTCTTACCCAAGGAATAGAAATGATCGTAGATGGTGACATCATAAAGGCAAATGGTACCACACTTGGCGCTGATAATGGGATAGGTGTTGCCGCGATCATGGCAGTACTTTCTTCTACTGATATTGCTCATCCAGCGATTGAGGCTTTATTTACAATTGACGAGGAAACCGGAATGACTGGTGCCAAAGAACTAGATAAGGACATTTTAAATTCTACTATCTTGTTAAATCTTGATACAGAAGAAGATGATGAAATAGATATAGGTTGTGCCGGTGGAATAGATATTACTGCTACTAAGAAGTATGAGTTGTCACCTGCCGAAAGCAATTTTGTTTCCAAAAAGATTACCGTTAAAGGATTGAATGGTGGTCATAGTGGTATGGACATCATCAAAGGCCTAGGGAATGCAAATAAAATGATCAATCGCCTTGCAGATGCGATCCAGCGCAAGGCCTCACTTCATTTTCAATCGATTCAAGGTGGAAGTTTAAGAAATGCCATTCCTAGAGAAGCTGTTGCCGTTTTTAGTATAGAAGAAAATGAGCTCGATCACGCAATGAAAGCTTTTCAAAGTTGTAAAGCAGCAATTGAAGACGAGTATAAATCGCTAGAAAAAAACTTACATATAAGTATAGAAGACGCTCCTAATGATACAACCATCAGCGCAGCAGATAGTAAGCAACTTATTTATGCCTTATTAGGTATTCATAATGGAGTTTACCGAATGAGTCCAGATATTGACGGTCTAGTAGAAACGTCAAATAACCTAGCTAGAATTACTTTAAAAGATGGTGATTTACAAATTGCTTGTTTGACTAGATCATCAGTAGATAGTTCTAAAGTAGACCTTGCCATGAGCATTACGGCAGTTATGAAACTCGCTGGAATGGAAACTAAATTGTCTGGAGATTATCCAGGATGGCAGCCTAATCCTAATAGTACAATGCTAGAAATAGCAAAATCAAAATATACAGAGCTTTTCAACCATGAACCTAGAGTAGTGGCATGTCACGCAGGATTAGAATGTGGTTTACTTGGAGAACGTTATCCTGGTCTAGACATGATCTCCTTCGGTCCAAATATTAGAGGAGCGCACAGTCCAGATGAGCACGTAGAAATAAAATCGGTTCAGAAATTCTGGAGTTTGCTTCAAGAGTTATTGAAGGAGATTCCTAAGAAATAGAACAAATTTCAAATAGACAAAAAGCTCAAAAATTATAATTTTTGAGCTTTTTTTATTTACCCATAATCATTTATGGGTTTCAAAGAGAAATCATTGCAAATAGCTATAAGAATTTTGATTACTTCAAATTCTTTTTAAAGAATTCTATCGTTCGAGTCCATGATAATTCTGCCATTTTTTGATCATATCTAGGTGTTGTATTGTTATGAAAGCCATGATTTACTTCTGGATAAATATGTGCCTCATATTCAATGCCATTTTCTTTTAAAACAGCCTCGTAAGCTGGCCATCCAGCATTTACTCGTTTATCTAATTCTCCGTATTGTAATAACAATGGTGCTTTTATTTTCATGGCGTCTTCCTTTTCAGGCTGTCTTCCATAATAAGGAACTGCTGCTCCTAATTTTGGTAAACGAACTGCCATCATGTTTGCAATATAACCTCCAAAGCAAAATCCTACCACTCCTATGTGTCCATTACAATTCTCGTGAGTTTTAAGATAATCATAAGCTGCTATAAAATCCTCTAGCATTTCATTTCTATCTCTCTTTTTTTGCAAAGCTCTACCATCATCATCGTTGCCAGGATAGCCACCTAACGGCGTTAACGCATCTGGAGCAAGAGAAATAAAATTCTCTTTTGCAACGCGTCTACCTACATCTTCAATATACGGATTAAGACCTCTATTTTCATGAACAACTATTACACCTGGTAATTTTTTGGTAAGATTTTTAGGTGTAGATAGTAAACCCTTCATTTCACCAGCGCCTTTAGGAGAATCGTAGACAATATAATTGCTGTCTATAGTAGGATCTTCTGGACTTACTAATAATGTATCAATATAATCAGGAGACATAAAACTTAGTAGCGATCCTACAGTCACTCCACCTACCGCATAAATACCTAATTTTTCAACAAATTGCCTGCGATTTAATTTATTATGTGCATAATCATCATATAAATCAAACACTTCCTGCTGTATATCTTCTTTTTTTAATTCTTTCATGATCAAATATTTGTATGAAATTTACAATAATCTATTTAATGAGATTTTGATTTTAATATGAAGATAAAGCAAGAATTGCTTCTATTATAGTTTTACATCTAGTTTAAAGTTTATAAGAAATATAAATATTAGTTTTTAACTCGACGGTACACTTGTGCCGCAAGTTGCGTTTTTCTTTTAATGCGATGTCTTAAATTCCTAGGCTTTATAATTTCAATGGACTCTCCAAAACCCAGAATCAATCGATCTAATTCAAAATTTAAGTTGACAAAAATCTGGAAAGTAATACTACCGTCGTCATTTTTAGAAAGCACCTTTTGAGAATGATGAAATGGTTTTGTCATTACATAAGGCGCATTCTTCTTATCAAGTTTAAATACGACATGCGCAGTATTGTGATGGTCTAGAACGGTTACACCTATAGTGTTTTTATAATACTCTTCTGGATGAAACTCAGCATCCTGATAATCGATACTCAAATCGTAATCGATAGAAATGATACGATCCAGAGCTAGAGTTTTAATTACAGGAGTATTTTCATTAAGTCCTACGAGAAACCATCTATTGTTATACTCTCGTAAAAATTGTGGATGAAACGTAAACTCTTGTGCGTCCCTAGCTTGAAACGATTTGTAGGTGATGACTAGAACCACTTCCTTAAGAATAGCTTGATACAACTCATCTAAAAACTCTAAGCCTTTGAGTTTTTCATTTTTCTCTAAATATATAATTGGTGGTTTATTTTTTTTCTCAGTATGGATTTTATCTTCCAGCTTATTGATAATTACATTAAGCTCTTCAAAGAATGAAAAATCTTTAAATTGTCGCAGCATTTCCATAGTCTCAGTAAGTACAGACATATCAGTTCCAGTTAATGGAATATCCGTAATACTATAATCTGGATCACTATAGCGGTAATATTTACGATCGTAAACTTCAATCGGTGCGTTGTAACCCAATTTATCACTGCGCAAGTTTTGTATATCTAGCTGTACAGTACGTTTGCTAACATTTATATCTCGACCTTCTAAATCATACAATGCCTGAGAACAATACTC
>CAZBCH010000208.1:0-1504 GCA_964490235.1 uncultured Flavobacteriaceae bacterium
ATCTCGCTTTCGCGAAAGCGAGAGAAAAAGAAGTTTATGCTGCACTCGTTGCGGTACGAAAGCGAAAACACAAATAAAAAATTAAGATAACGTTCTTTTCAAAGGACGCCAAAAATTAAATATATGTCAGTACTCGTATATACAGAATCAGAAAATGGTAGTTTCAAGAAAACTGCTTATGAAGTAGCCAGTTATGCAAAAGGTGTTGCCGATATGATGGGAACCGATGTAGCTGCAATATCTTTTAACGCAAATGACGCTGGAGATTTAGGAACTTATGGTGTAAATAGATTACACAACGTAAGTGATGCGAAATTAGAAAAGTTTAATGCCGCCGCTTATGCAAATGCAATTGCACAAGCTGCAAAGGCAGAAGGCGCAAAAGTAGTTGTTATAAGCTCTAGTGCAGACTCTAGATATCTAGGCTCTCTAGTAAGTGTACACCTAGAGGCAGGATATGTTTCTAATGTTACAGAATTACCTTCTTCTACAGATCCATTTACAGTTAAAAGAACCGTTTTCACTAACAAAGCCTTTTCAAATACCGCTATTACTACAGATGTAAAGCTAGTAGGTCTTTCTAAAAATGCTTACGGACTTAAAGAAAACGCAACAGAATGTGCAGTACAATCATTTGATCCTACATTAGAAGATTCAGACTTTTCAGTAACGGTTCAATCTGTAGATAAAGCAACAGACAAAGTTACAATTGCTGATGCAGAGGTGGTAGTAAGTGCTGGTCGTGGAATGAAAGGTCCAGAAAACTGGGGTATGATTGAAGAACTAGCAGATGTTTTAGGTGCTGCGACAGCATGTTCTAAACCAGTAAGTGATTTAGGATGGAGACCACATGGTGAGCACGTAGGACAAACAGGAAAGCCTGTTGCGTCTAATTTATACATCGCCATAGGTATTTCTGGAGCAATACAGCATCTTGCTGGTATCAACTCTTCTAAAGTGAAAGTAGTAATCAATACTGATCCTGAAGCACCTTTCTTTAAAGCTGCAGATTATGGAGTTGTAGGTGATGCTTTTGAAGTAGTACCTGCATTAATTGATAAATTAAAAGCGTTTAAAGCTGCAAATGCTTAATTTTCTCTTTAGTTAATTAAGATTTTATTAGATTTAAGGCTGTGCAATAAGAGAAAAACCTCATTTTTGCACAGCTTTTTTTTAATCTAAGATTAAAACTCATGAGTCTAAAACGACTTAACATACGCGGAATTTCTTATAGCCAAACCCAAAATGGTGCTTATGCGCTAGTTTTAAAAGAGGTAGATGGCCCTAGGCAACTTCCTATTGTAATAGGTGCTTTTGAAGCGCAAAGTATTGCTATTGCTTTAGAAAAAGAATTAAGCCCACCACGACCACTTACTCATGACTTATTTAAAAGCTTTGCGCAGCGCTTTTCTATTGTAGTTAAACAGGTAATCATTCATAAATTAGTGGATGGAGTATTTTACAGTAGTCTCATATGTGAAAGAGATAAAATTGAAGAAATAAT
>CAZBCH010000209.1:0-6353 GCA_964490235.1 uncultured Flavobacteriaceae bacterium
AAAAGAGAATAAAACGTGGAAGCTAGAAGACAGTCTTGGTGTATATTTGGTGCGGTTCAATAAAGTGCTTAAACGCGGTGATCGTGCGCCTTTATCCTATGTAAAGCCTACAATTAAACAGGTTTTACTCAATAAAAGCAAGCTTGCATACATAAAAAAAATAGAAAAAGATTTATTAAATGACGCTATTAACAGTGATAAACTTAAAATCAATAACTAAATACATTAGTGTTTTTATTGTTCTCGCTTTCGCGAAAGCGGTAACTGCACAAACAACTACAAACGCAGATATAGCTGCGGCAGACCAGAAAAATGTTGAAGAAACTCTAGCGGCGCTAGATAGCGTAAGACCTACTACCAAAAAGAGATTTTTAATTGAAGGTGTTGCCGGTGTAATAGGAGACTATGTGATTTTGGGATCAGATATAGCCTCGGCAAAGGCACAGGCAAAAAGACAAGCAGGAATTTCTGATATTTCTAGTTGTGAACTTATGGAAAGTCTTCTTTCTGAGAAAATGTATGCACACCACGCTATTCAAGATAGTATTACCATAAGCGATAGAGAAATAGAAGGTAGGACAGAGCAACAAATACAATACTTTAAAAACGCTTTGCAAACTGATGATGATAAAGAGATAGCAAGATTTTATAAAAAAGATAATATCACACAAGTTCGAGAGGCTCTTAATCGCGTTAATAGAGATGGTTTACTAGCACAACGTATGCAAGAACGTATTACAGAGCAAGTAGAGATTACACCAGAAGAAGTACGTGATTTCTTTAAATCTATACCAGAAGAAGATCGACCACTTTTTGGATCTGAGGTAGAAATGGCTCAAATAGTGGTGATACCTGAACCTGATGAAGAAGAGATCAAATTAGTTATCGATAAATTAAAAGGCTATAAAGCTGATGTTCTAGATAACGGCGCTGATTTTGCTGCAAAAGCAACTTTATATTCTGATGATACCGGTACAGAGCGTCAAGGTGGCGTCATATCTTTAAAAAGAAGTGATCCTTTTGTAAAAGAGTTTAAAGATCAAGCATTTTCCTTACAAGAAGGTGAGATAAGCGAGCCTTTTGAAACAATTTTTGGGTGGCATATACTTTATGTAGAAAAGATTCGTGGTCAGATACGAGATGTGCGACATATTCTTTTAACTCCATACGTATCAGTTGCACAGGTAGAAAAAGCAAAAAAAGAATTGAATGATATGAGAGATCGTATTATTTTAAATGAAATTAGTTTTGAAGATGCCGCAAGAGAGATAAGCGATGAAGAGAAAACTGCCGAGAATGGCGGTAGAATCATAAATCCTAATACAGGTACTGGTAGAGTAGAAGTTATAAGGTTAGAGTCAGATATGGCCTCAACAGTACAATTCCTAGAAAAAGGAGATGTAAGTGGTATCATAGAAGAAGTTGATCCACGTATGAGAAACAAAACTTTTAAGATCGTAAAAATTATTGATAAAATTCCAGATCATAAAGCTAACTATGCTCAAGATTTTTTAAAAATTAAAGACCTTGCTTTAAAAGATAAGCAAGTGAGAGCAATCAATAAATGGCGCAATGAAAAACTAGCTGATACTTATATTAAAATCGGACCAGAATATATAGATTGCGATATTCTTAATAGCTGGAAATAAATTATTAAACCACCACTTTCATGTCAGATGTAGCTGCTATAGATAATCTGGTTAAAAAACACCAGAAGCTTAAAAAAGAAATTGCCAAAGTCATTATTGGACAAGAAAAGGTAATTGATGAAATACTGATTTCAGTATTTTCTGGCGGTCATGCGCTACTTGTAGGTGTTCCCGGTCTAGCAAAAACTTTAATGGTTAATACCATATCTCAAGCATTAGGACTTAATTTTAAAAGAATTCAATTCACGCCAGATTTAATGCCTAGCGATATTTTAGGCAGTGAAATCTTAGATGAAAATAGGACCTTTAAATTTTTAAAAGGACCTGTATTTTCAAATATTATTCTTGCAGATGAAATCAATCGTACACCGCCTAAAACTCAGGCAGCTCTTCTAGAGGCGATGCAAGAAAAATCTGTAACGGTAGCAGGTCATAATTATCAGTTAGACAAACCATATTTTGTACTAGCAACGCAAAACCCTATCGAGCAAGAAGGAACCTACCCATTGCCAGAAGCTCAGTTGGATAGATTTATGTTTTCTATTTTACTGCAGTATCCTTCATTTCAGGAAGAAATAGATGTTGTTAAATCTACGACTAGTGATCATAAACCGGTAGTAAATGCTCTTTTCACAGCGCAAGAGATTGTTGATTTTCAACAATTAGTAAGGCGTATCCCGGTTGCTGATAATGTAATTGAATACGCTGTTTCATTAGTAGGTAAGACTAGACCTAAAGGCGATACTGCTCCAGATATTGTTAAAGAATACATCGATTGGGGTGCTGGACCTCGAGCGTCACAAAACCTTATACTTGCAGCAAAAACTCACGCAGCGGTAAACGGAAAGTATAGTCCAGACATTGAAGATGTTAAAGCTGTAGCTACAGGAATTCTAAGACATAGAATTATCAAAAATTACAAAGCAGAGGCAGAAGGTTATACAGAAGAAAGTATAATTGACAAGATTTTATAATAAAATCAAATAAAAAATGCACTATTTTGTTCTCAAAATAGTGCCTTTTAGCAACAGCTAATTCAATTTTACTACGGGCAGTTTTCTACTGATATACTTATCTCTATTACATTTGACGCTCCATTTGAGCCATATGAAATACCTACATAAAAGGTTTGTTCTAAGCTGGTATTGTTGTAGATGACTATTGGGTCAATAGCGTTGCTAGAAGTAAGTGCGTCATTCTCATTTTCATAATAGGCAATAGTATCAAGTGACTCATCCAGTCGCATGATCTCAAAAATACATGCTGTATAATCATCTAAAATTATGTCTGCGGTTCCTGGTGTCAGATCATTTTCACAGGCGACAAAATCTAGGTTAAAACAATCATTAGTATCATCAGGCGAGCAGTATCTATTAATAATAAGTTCTTCACCATTTTCTGTAGTTAAAGTCATGGTTTCTAGAGACCAAAATTCAACACGCCAGTTTTTATTAAAACGTTGACCATAGATGGATGCATCATCTAACAAATTAATATTGATGAACAATTGATTTTCTATGAAAAGTGCGTTCCACGATCCTTCATCACTATCAGTATCGTATTCAAAATAGGTAATACCATCTCCATCAAATTCAGCTCCTAGAAAGTCATTGGTATCATTAAAAGAATAACCTACTTTCCATATACATTCTTGCCCGCCATTTAAAAGTTCATCACATTCTCTGATGATTTCTTCTTGTTGCTCAATACAAGACTCTATACTATCTAGAAGTTCTTCATTATTTGTTACAGAAACTATCGTACCATCAGAAAGTGTAGTTTCAATAGGATAACTTATAGAAATATTATCAGTTGGGCTTAGATTATTTAAAAAGTCAAAAAAGGCCTGATTACCTACAATAACATCAAGACTTATTACTACATCATTTACATCGACAGTATATAGACCTATAGGATATACGAATTTTATACAGGTTACATCATCCTGATCTGCGCCATCCTGCGCCATGGATTCGACATAATCGTATAAGGTGGTATCTTGCTCTATTATTTCTTGGCGCTTTTCAAGATCATCTATGTCTTCATAGTAGCAGGATGTAATTGCCAGCATGCTTACTAGAAAAAGTGATTTTAAAATGTTTTTCATTTGAAATTGTTTAATGGGTTTGTTTATTAGTATATAGAATTTCAAATGGTTGCGTGACTAGAGCCTTTTTTGTTGTTTCAATCCATCAATCTTGTTGCTTTCGCGAAAGCGGAATTACCACAAACTTTATCGTCAATTATGAAACTGCTAATTTTAAGGCTACATTTTTGCAATTTTCATAAAATATATGAATGCGGACATCTGCTATTTTGAGAATGTCTAAACTGCTGTAAGAGTGCGGTAGGGCTTTCATTTCACGTCTCCTTTTTGTAACTTCGCAAACCTTAAAAAAATAAATAAAAAACTAGATATATGGCTTTTGATATTGATATGATTAAAAAGGTGTATGCTGAAATGCCGGCGCGTGTAGATAAAGCACGCGAGATAACTGGTAAGCCACTTACACTTGCTGAGAAAATATTGTATTCTCACTTATGGGATGGAACTCCAGGTAAACCTTTTACTAGAGGGAAAGACTATGTTGATTTTGCCCCAGATCGTATCGCATGTCAGGATGCTACGGCTCAAATGGCGTTGTTGCAGTTCATGCAAGCAGGTAAAGACAAAGTTGCAGTTCCTACTACGGTTCATTGTGACCACCTTATTCAGGCAAAGAATGGAGCAACTATGGACCTTCAAAGTGCCATGAATACTTCAAATGAGGTATTTAACTTTCTTGAGTCTGTATCAGATAAATATGGTATCGGTTTCTGGAAACCAGGAGCAGGTATTATTCATCAGGTAGTACTTGAAAACTATGCATTCCCTGGAGGAATGATGATCGGGACAGATTCTCATACCGTAAACGCTGGTGGACTAGGAATGGTTGCTATAGGTGTAGGTGGTGCAGATGCTGTAGATGTAATGGCAGGAATGGCTTGGGAATTAAAATTTCCTAAATTAATAGGTGTAAAGCTTACAGGTAAATTATCAGGATGGACTGCGCCTAAAGATGTAATTCTTAAAGTTGCTGAAATTCTTACCGTAAAAGGTGGTACTGGAGCGATAGTAGAGTATTTTGGACCTGGAGCAAAAAATCTTTCTTGTACAGGAAAAGGTACTATTTGTAATATGGGTGCAGAGATAGGAGCAACGACTTCTACATTTGGTTATGATGACTCTATGGAGCGTTACCTTAGAGCAACAGAAAGAGCTGATATTGCAGATGCTGCAAACGAAGTAAGAGCATATCTAACTGGTGATGATGAGGTATATGCAAATCCAGAACAATATTTTGATCAAGTAATAGAGATTAATCTTGATACATTAATGCCACATATCAATGGGCCATTTACTCCAGATCTTGCCACTGAGGTAGGTTCTATGAATGAGAAGGCAACTAAAAATGACTGGCCACTTAAAGTAGAATGGGGATTGATAGGTTCTTGTACTAACTCTTCTTATGAAGATCTTTCTCGTGCAAGCTCTATTGCTCAACAAGCAATTGATAAAAAATTAAAAACTAAAGCAGAATTTGGTATAAATCCAGGATCTGAAAAAGTACGTTACACAACAGAGCGTGATGGTATTTTAGGCATATTTGAAAGCGTGGACGCAACCATATTTACAAATGCTTGTGGACCATGTATCGGTCAGTGGGCGCGTTACAGTGATCCTAAAAATGCACCTAAAAACTCTATCATCCACTCGTTCAATAGAAACTTTGCAAAACGTGCCGATGGTAACCCAAATACTCACGCGTTTGTAGCCTCTCCAGAAATGGTTGCAGCGATCGCTATTGCAGGTAGATTAGACTTTAACCCTATTACTGATAAATTGATCAATGAAGATGGTGAAGAGGTAATGCTAGACGAGCCTACAGGATGGGAATTACCTCCTAAAGGTTTTGAAGTAAAAGATGACGGTTACCTAGCTCCTCAAGAAGATGGTAGTGGCGTTGTCGTTAAGGTAGATGAGGATTCAGAACGTCTTCAATTACTAGAACCATTTACTCCTATAGGAAGCGATGTTCATAATGCAAAATTATTGATTAAGGCTTTTGGTAAATGTACTACAGACCATATTTCTATGGCAGGACCTTGGTTACGTTTTAGAGGTCACCTAGATAATATTGCAAACAATACACTAATAGGTGCGGTTAATGCTTTTAATAAAAAAACTAACTTTGTTAAGAACCAGCTAGATGGTGAATACGGTGCTGTTCCTGATACTGCAAGAGCATATCAAGCTGCTGGCATTCCTTCTATAGTGGTAGGAGATCACAATTATGGTGAAGGTTCTTCTCGTGAGCATGCAGCTATGCAGCCACGTCACTTAGGAGTGGTAGCTGTGATTGTAAAATCTTTTGCTCGTATCCATGAAACGAACTTGAAGAAGCAAGGAATGTTAGCGTTGACTTTTGTTGACAAAGATTCTTATGATTTAGTTCGACAAGATGATAAAGTTACTATTAAAGGTCTCGATAGTTTTGCACCAGGCAAAAACTTGACAGTTTTGTTAAGTCATGCTGATGGAACAGAAGATTCATTTGAAGTGACACATACTTACAATCAAGCTCAAATTGATTGGGTGAAAGCAGGTTCTGCTCTAAATAAAATTAGAGAAGAGCAAGCTGCTAACGCTTAATTTTTTTTATA
>CAZBCH010000210.1:0-8647 GCA_964490235.1 uncultured Flavobacteriaceae bacterium
TCCATAAGCCTGGCATTGCCAAAAAGAAATTTGCTATCATGATTTCAATTTTAATAGTTTACAAAGATACAATAAGCCATAGAACAAGTAGTACTAAGGCTGTTAATCTTTAAAAATTCCACTTTACATTAAAATAAAAACAACATGAGCGGTTTTTCAAACTCAAAAAAATTATTTTACCACATACCACATACCACATACCACATACCACATACCACATACCACATACCACATACCACATACCACATACCACATACCACATACCACATACCTTATTCCTTTAAAAACTATTTATATTTGTTACACGTTAGATAAACATGGCAAAAAAGAAAAAAAAAGAACCAAAAGAATAAATGGACGCACCATTACCGCATGGTAGTGCTCAATGATGACACTTTTGAAGAACGCTTCAGTCTCAAATTGAACAGATTGAATGTTTTCATTGTTACCATTATCAGTGCAGTACTTCTTATAGGTCTTACTACCGTTCTTATAGCATTTACACCTATAAGAGAATATATTCCAGGCTATGCAGATGTAACGACAAAAAAAATAGCGCTACAACTCACTAAAGAAACTGATTCTTTAAAGCAACTTGTGGCAACAAACGACGAGTTTTACGGCCGTATCAAAATGTTGCTTAATGGAGACATCACTGCAGAAGAGTATGCAAGAATAGACAGTATTGCCAAAGTAGAAACTACAGTAGAAGTGCCAGATCTCAGTCCTATCAAAGAAGATAGTCTTTTAAGAGAAGAGGTTGCTCAAGAAGATCGTTATAGTGTTATCGCTGGAGCAAAAGCTAAAACAAACTTCGTATTCTTCCCGCCAGTAAAAGGAACTATTTCTGGAAACTATGAAACAGAAATCAAGCACTATGCAGTAGATATTGTTGCAGCTACAGGAACACCTATTAAAGCCGCAGCAGATGGTACTGTGGTATTTGCTAGCTGGAGTGCAGATACTGGACACACAATTTTAATCGAGCATGCTTACGGTCTTATAACGGTTTATAAACATGCAGGAAGTCTTAATAAAGAACAAAATGATCAAGTTCTTGCCGGTGAGGTGATCGCAAGTGTTGGAAATACGGGAGAACTTACGACGGGACCGCATTTGCATTTTGAGATTTGGAGCGATGGCTATCCTTTAGACCCTACTAATTTTATCAATTTTGAATAAATGTCTATAAAGTCCTTTGCCGCAAAAATTTTTGCCGCTATCGTTGATAAGAAAACTCAAAATTGGGCATCTAATCCAGTAGGCTCACAAGAAAAGGTTTTTCAATATTTATTGAAGACTGCTGGTAATACCGCTTTCGCGAAAGCGCACTCATTTTCTAGCATTAAAACCCATCAAGACTTTATTGATCAAGTTCCAGTGCGCGACTATGAAGATTTACGACCATTTATAGATCGAGTAGTGGCAGGAGAAGAAGATATTTTATGGCCAGGAAAGCCACTTTATTTTGCAAAAACATCTGGAACGACCAGCGGTGCAAAATATATTCCTATTACTAAAGAATCCATGCCAGAGCATGTAAAAGCAGCCCGCAACGCCATACTAAGTTACATCCACGAGACAGGAAATTCAAAATTTGTTGATGGTAAAATGATTTTCCTTCAAGGAAGTCCAGAAATGGATTCTAAAAACGGCATCCAGTTGGGACGTTTAAGTGGTATTGTAGCTCATTATGTACCTAATTATCTTCAAAAGAATAGATTACCTTCAATGAAAACTAATTGCATAGACGATTGGGAAACTAAGGTAGAAGCCGTAATTGATGAAACGCTTCCAGAAAAAATGAGTGTTATTTCTGGTATACCTAGTTGGGTACAAATGTATTTTGAACGTATCGTGCAACGCACTGGTAAAAAAATAGGTGAAGTATTTCCAGACTTTAATCTATTCATTTACGGCGGTGTCAATTTTGAACCCTATCGAGCAAAATTTGACCAGCTTATAGGACGTAAGGTAGATAGCATTGAGCTTTTTCCAGCTAGTGAGGGATTTTTTGCCTATCAGGATAAACAAAACGAGAAAGGAATGTTACTACTTCTCGATGCCGGCATATTTTACGAATTCATTCCTGCAGATCAATTTTATGAAGAAAATGCTCCACGACTCACAATAGGCGAGGTAGAAATAGGAGTTAATTATGTGCTTATCCTTTCTACAACTGCAGGTTTATGGGCATATAACATAGGTGATACCGTTGCTTTTACATCTACAAGTCCTTACCGAGTAGTGGTAACTGGTCGAGTTAAACACTATATAAGCGAAAGTGGTGAAAATGTTATAGGTAAAGAAGTAGAAGAGGCTATGAAAACAGCTTCACAGGAATTAAATACCGTAATTAATGAATTTACAGTGGCACCACAATTAAGCCCGCAAGAAGGAGAGTTGCCTTATCATGAATGGTTTGTAGAATTTGGTGAGATTAATACCGACTTAAAAAAACTTGAAGCTTCACTAGATCTTCAAATGAGAAAACAAAACTCCTATTACGATGATTTAATAACTGGTAAAATACTTCAGCCATTAAAAATCACACCAGTTCCTGAAAATGGTTTTAAACAATACATGAAAACTATAGGAAAATTAGGAGGCCAGAATAAATTACCGAGACTTTCTAATGATCGTAAAATTGCTGAGGTGCTGGAGAGGATTATTTTAAACAACTAATCACTTATTTTGTTATAATCCAATATATTATCAGTGTAATAACAACTTTTTATATACTGCAATTATAACTGTTGTTAATAAAGTGGAAAAATTAAATTATAAATCTTTTGGGCAGAATGCAAAAATCATACTTAACAGATAGAATGATTTTTTCACCTAAAGTTAGGTCTGCAGATAGGAATTTGATAAAAGATTGTTTCCTTCGTATTGATTTTGTTTTGAATTATAAAACCCATTAATAAAATATATAATCTTAAGTTTATCATACCTCAGTTGAATGAGAAAAAATAGAAATCTTAGTAACTTTTCAATATAGTATCGTCATTATATTGGTGTATACTAGTATAAATTTGAAAATAAAATTATAGTGGTTAAAATTGCTTTTTTGGTAAATCCTATTTCTGGTAAATCAGGAAACAAGCTAGAATTTAAAGAGATCAATTCATATTTTGATCTTACAAAGTATTACATAGATATTAAGTATTCCTCATCTAAAGTTGATTTAGAACGTCTTACTGTGGATTGTATAAATGATGGATTTAATATAATAGTGGCATCTGGTGGCGATGGCACTGTAAACACTATTGCAAAGTTTTTAATTGATACACATATAAAACTAGCCATCTTACCTAAAGGATCTGGAAACGGCCTAGCCAGCCACTTAAAGCTTACTAAATCTATCAAAAGTCTATGTAATGCAATTAAAAATGGCCGTTATATTGAAATAGATTGTGGTATAGTAAATGAAAATTATTTTTTCTCAAATTTTGCTTTGGGTTACCCAGCTGATGTGATACATAGATATGATAAGGATATAAAAAGAGGTCTTTCTACATATACCATACATGGGCTCAAGTCATTTCTCAAAAAGAAAAAAGATCAAATTATAATAGAATCTTTTGATCAACCTAAATATTGCCTGCTAGTTTCTAATACTAAGTATTTAGGATACAATTTATCGCTTACACCACAGGCTCAAATTAATAATGGTTTGCTAGATGTTGTGTCTGCAAATTCTAGAAGAGATCTAGCTATAAAAATGAGCGGTTCGATTTTCTTCAAAAAAAATCATGCAAAATCGGTAGAGCAAATTGTTATTAAAAGCAATAAGAATTGCCCTGCACAACTAGACGGAGAACCTGTATTCTTAAAATCTCCATTTTATGTAACCGTTAAAAAAAAGGGACTTAAAGTTATTATTTGAAACTAATATTAATTGAACCTATTCATAATTTAGGACAATGGTACAAAACTGTATCTTTGTAACGAAAGAGAGAATATGCCAATAATTAACGTAGAACCACGTACTAGAGCTCAAGAGAGCACTAACGCCATAGAACGCATGTACATTACCATGCGACACTTATTTAATAGAGGTTTTTATAAACCTATGGGAGTAAGTGGAGAATCTTTAAGAGAATCCTTGCTCACACTACGACCAGAGATTTATGGTTCCATAGGAGAAGCAAAGATTGAATTAAGCGGTTTACTTTACGTCATGGATAGATTACCAGTAGGTATAGAAGAGTGTACCTATATAAATCTTACTAGTGATGAAGGTTACGAAGGCTCACATTTTAAAGCCATTATACCTAAAAAAAGAAGGCGCAACTGCTACCGTATTGACGAGCAACAAATGAACATAGAGGTTACACGTGGTAGATCAGAAATCTATGATATTTTAACACACCTTACATTTTTAATGATAGAATCGCATAAAATCATGAAACAAGTGATTGTAGGCGATAACGGCAATACAACCAGAGACTGGAAGTGTCTAGAAGATGCCGTGTCTAAGAAAAAGCTTTCTAAAGAAGAAAAAGAAGTAGCCATTACACATGTGGCAAATATTTTAGGACGTACGTTTGATGAAGTAACTTCCGTATATAAAGATTTTGGTACCACTACAAACCCTAATCGTTTTCTTAGTATCATCTATCATTTAGGAAAACTGGCAAGACAGGAAGTTCTAGATGAAGAAAAACGACTGGTGACTTTTTCTCCGGTTCTTAGAGAACGATTAGGCCACCATATTCATGGTGATATCTGGGCGATGCGTATCAAAAAACACCTTGTAGAGCAAGGATTATTTGATAGACCACTTCATATTATTAGTGCAAACTTGCACAGTGTTATGAATTCACTTTATGGCCCAAAAGCACTTGCAAGTCAGATGGTGAAGAAAAGCCGTATGGAAATCTTTGCAGATTTAAGCAATGAAAGTGGTAAGAAAAACCGTGATTTGATTAAAAAGCATGCACTGGCAAATGGCATGACAGAGCTTAAGGATCAAAGTGGTACAAACATCGATGTACAGATTTTTGACCTATCTAATTGTGAATTTGAGAAAGTAGATTTTTGTGATATCCGCTTTCGCGAAAGCGAGAACTCCACAAAACCTGTTCTTATAGTTATGGACTATGCCTTTGGTGAGCAAGCCTATGCAACTATGGATGAGTTATTAAAACCTTTTAAAGATGATGAAGGTAAAACCCATCAAATGAATGTAAAGTCTATTAATATTATGGGTAAAGCTGGAATCCTAGAGGGAGATAAAGGTGACATCATGATACCGGACGCCCATGTTTTTGAAGGTACTGCAGATAATTATCCATTTAAGAATAGATTAAGTAAAAAAGATCTAGAAAGTGATGATATAAAAGTTGTTACCGGTTCAATGGTAACCGTTTTAGGAACCTCTTTACAAAATAAAGACTTACTAGAATTTTTCTATAATTCTAGTTGGAATGTGATAGGTCTAGAAATGGAAGGAGCGCATTATCAAAAAGCAATTCAAGCCGCTTCTCGTGTACGACGTAGCATACGCAAGAAGGTAAAAGTAAGATATGCATATTATGCAAGCGATAATCCTCTAAAAACAGGACATACTCTTGCCAGTGGTGGACTAGGGTTGATAGGTGTAAAACCAGTTTATGTAATTACAGAAAAAATTCTAGAACAAATTATGGAAAATAGTATCTCTACTCAAGAAGAAACTGGTTCTACAGCAAATTCATAATTTTATTAATAAATATTCGTTTCAAAAGAATTCACATAGTTCAAGTATATTTGAATCCTTAACAAAATTGTTTACATGAATAACCAGCCAGATCAAAATCAAGAACAAGAGGTAGACTTAGTACCAGTATTTGTATGGATAAGTAATGGGTTTAAAAATTTATTCAACGGTATAGGTAAAATTTTTAAAGGGATTGCTCACTTTTTAGTGCTGTTTCTTATTTTCATTAAGAATAACATCATTTTACTAGCAGTTCTATTTGTAGCTGGCGCTGCTCTAGGAATGTACTTGAGTAGAGAAAGTAAAAAGAATTTTACTGCCCAATTAAGAGTCCAGCCCAATTTTGAGAGTTCTAGTCAGTTAATTTCTAATGTGGAATATTACAATTCTTTGGTAGATCAAGAAGATTATAAAACCTTAGCAAAACAACTCGATATTTCTACTGAAGAGGCTGAATCTTTTGTATCCTTTGAAATAGAGCCAGACTATAATGATACAGAATTACTTAAAGAGTATGACTACATGGCTCGTCGTGCAGATACTATTGCTCTTGAAAATTATACGTTTGAAGGTTTTAAAAAGGCAAAAAGAGATATAGACTATCAATTTTATAAAGTATTGATTACCTCTAAGAATAGAGCTGCGTTAGAAAAAGCCGCATCAGGTGTTGTTAAAGTAGAAGATAATCCGTTGATTAAAGCGCAAAGAATGGCTAGCGTAGAAACAACAGATTTTAATATTGCAAAAAGAGAATACCAGCTTAAAGAAATTGATTCCCTTATCAGTGCTTATCAAACCGCTATTAAAGATAAAGACTCTGATCTATCAAATGGGACTAATGTCTTCGTTAATGGACAAAATGGTATGATTAATTTTGGAACCCTTTTTGAAGAAAAAACAAACATCCTTTACTTATTAGAAACTGAGCGAGAAAAGAAATATGAATTTAAGAATACCGTGAATATCGTTTCTTATTTCATCAAAAAAGGAACGATTGAGAAAAAGCACCTAACGGTAACATTTGCATTAGTATTCTTTGGATTCGGTCTTTTAGTAGCCTTAATTCCTATTATTTGGAGATTTTTAAACTCATACCAGAAAAAGGATTAAAATGATTATTAGTCATACTCCTCTTGAAGATTGTATCGTTATAGAACCTGCAGTTTTTCCAGATGCTCGCGGCAAATTTGTAGTAGCCTTTGATAGTATCGCTTTCGCGAAAGCAGTTCCTAAACAAAGACCATTTATCACAACAAATGAAAGCACCTCGAGTTATGGTGTTTTAAGAGGATTACATGCACAAAAAGGAGATGCAGCACAAGCAAAATTAGTGCGTTGTATAAGTGGTCGTATATTAGACGTGGTAGTAGATTACAGGCCAGAATCACCTACTTACCTACAACATTTCACTATTGAACTCTCTGGTGAGAATAACAAACAGTTATTAGTTCCTAGAGGTTTTTTACACGGTTTTTCTGTACTATCAGATAAGGCAATTGTAAATTATCAAATCGATAATACGTACCAGCCAGATATGGAAATAGGAATCAGATATGACGATCCTAAGTTGAACATAGACTGGCAATTACCTAAAGAAGATATAGTGACATCTGAAAAAGATGAGAAGTTAGGATATTTAAAGCTGTAATTTACCATAGATTAATAAATCGGTTACGTTAGTCGCATTTCGACCAGTTCAGTGTGATAAGCGTTTTAATTACTAAGGAACAAAAATGTCAGTCTGAGTCAGTTGAAGACGTGTCATTAAAAATGAATTAATTTGAAGAAAATTCTCATTACTGGCGCTACTGGAATGCTAGGAACAGCCATCACAGCTGCGTTAAAAGACTATCATTTATTTATTTTTTCAAGTAAAGAACTTGATATTACTTGTAGTTTTCAGCTAGACCAAAAAGTTAAGACCATTCAACCTGATTATATCATCAATTGTGCTGCATACACAGCCGTTGATTTAGCCGAAACAGAAAAAGGAAAAGCCTTTGAAATTAATGCGCTTGCTGTTCAAAAAATGGCTCAAATAGCTGATCAATACAACGCTACCTTAATTCATTTCTCTACCGATTATGTTTTTAATGGGAATGCAACAACTCCTTACTTGACAGATCAAGAAACAAACCCTGTAAACGTTTATGGATCAAGTAAACTAGCAGGAGAAAAAGCGATTACTCGAGTAGACGGGAAACATTACATCTTTAGAATCTCTTGGTTATATGCACCGCATGGTAAGAATTTCTTTAAATGGGTTGCTGGTACAGATATGAAAGAACTAAATATTGTAGATTCTCAGACAGGTTCTCCTACCAGCGCACTAGATGTAGCCGCTTTTATAAATCACGTTGTTAAATACGATCCAGCGACTTATGGAACTTATCATTTTACCAATCAAGGTGCTTGGACTTGGTTTGATTTTGCACAAGCGATCAATAAAAAATTAGATTTAAATAAAACTATCAATCCCGTAGCAGAATTTAAAACTGCTGCAAAACGACCTGCTTATAGTGTTATGGATTGTGATAGAACAGAAAGTGTTTTTGATTATGACATTCCATCAATTGAAGAAGGACTTGAAATAGTAGTAAATCAATATAATTCCTAAGGAAACCTTATTTTTACAGCTTTACAACAAGCATATGTCTGAAAAGAATCATAAAGTAGCATTAATCACTGGAGTAACCGGTCAGGATGGTGCTTATTTAAGTGAGTTTTTATTAAAAAAAGGATATGAAGTACATGGTATCAAACGCCGTGCTTCATTGTTTAATACAGATCGTACCAACCCCAACCCCTTACCCCAACAAATGATTCATCCTCAACCCAATATCATTAAATATTGATAGATATTATTATTGGAATGAGAGGTAGGGCACTAATCATCGTCTTTGCTGCGATCGCTGTCTTTGGGATTTTGTACGGGCAAGAAGG
>CAZBCH010000211.1:0-5588 GCA_964490235.1 uncultured Flavobacteriaceae bacterium
AAGGTAACCAGATCTTAAAAATATGAGTCAAATTATCAACAACCTTGAAAAAGAACAAGAAATAGTCAGGAATGTATTCACGCAATTTTTGAATGAAAACAAGCATCGTAAAACTCCTGAAAGGTATGCGATTCTTGACGAAATATATGCCAGCGATGAGCACTTTGATATTGAATCATTATACACAAAAATGAAAGATCAAAATTATCGTGTAAGCCGCGCCACGCTTTACAACACTATTGAATTATTACTTGAAAGTAAGCTGGTAAGAAGACATCAATTTAATCAAAATCAATCGCATTATGAGAAGTCTTATTTTGATAGGCAGCACGATCATTTGATCATTTCAGATACTAATGAAGTTATTGAATTTTGTGACCCAAGAATTGAGTCAATAAAAAAGACAATTGAAGAGGTTTTTGATGTAACGATTACCAATCATTCTTTATACTTTTACGGCGTTAAAAAAACAACTGAAAAAAAATAAAAATGGCAGTAGATTTATTGCTCGGTCTTCAATGGGGCGACGAGGGAAAAGGAAAAATAGTAGACGTACTTACCTCAAATTATGACATAGTTGCTAGATTTCAAGGCGGTCCTAATGCTGGACATACCTTAGAATTTGACGGTATAAAACACGTGTTAAGAACAATTCCTTCAGGAATATTCCATGATAAATCTATGAATGTCATAGGTAATGGTGTTGTAATTGATCCCGTAGTGTTTGTCCAAGAGTTAGAAGGATTAAAGAAGTTTGATATAGATTACAAGAGCAAATTGATTCTTTCTAGAAAAGCTCATGTCATTTTACCTACTCATAGATTACTAGATGCAGCTTCAGAAGCGTCTAAGGGTAAAGCCAAAATAGGTTCAACTCTTAAAGGAATAGGACCTACCTATATGGATAAAACTGGTCGTAATGGAATAAGAATAGGTGATCTTGAACTTAATTCATGGAAAAATAAGTATAGAGCATTGGCAAACAAGCATGAAGAACTCATTGCTTTTCACAATGTAAATATACAATACAACCTTCCAGAAATGGAAGAAGAGTTTTTTAAAGCTGTAGAAATTCTGAAGGAACTAACATTTATAGATAGCGAAGAATACCTACAAAAAGCTCAAAAAAGTGGTAAGTCCATTCTTGCAGAAGGTGCACAAGGTTCTTTACTAGACATTGATTTTGGAACTTATCCATTTGTTACATCATCACATACTACTGCAGCTGGCGCATGTACCGGATTAGGTGTTGCTCCTAATCAAATAGGTGAAGTGTACGGTATATTTAAAGCTTATACCACTCGTGTAGGTAGCGGTCCGTTCCCTACCGAATTATTTGATGAAGTAGGTGCTCAAATGGCAAAAGTTGGTCATGAATTCGGTGCAGTAACTGGCCGTGCAAGACGTTGTGGCTGGCTAGATTTAGTGGCACTAAAATATACGTGTCAAGTTAATGGTGTCACACAATTAATGATGATGAAAGGCGATGTACTTTCAGGATTTAGTAAATTAAAAGTTTGTACCGCTTATAAGTATAAAGGAGAAGAAATTACTCATTTACCATATAATATCGAGCCAGAAAACGTTACACCTATCTATTCTGAATTTGATTGCTGGAAAGAAGATCTTACTAAAATGAGAGAACCATCACAGTTCCCTAAAGAATTAAATGCTTATATTGATTTCTTAGAAAAAGAACTTGAAACACCTATTAAAGTGGTGAGTGTAGGTCCTGATAGAACACAAACCATACATAGATAATTAATTAAATGTTATAAATCCCAAGCTTCAACCCTTGGGATTTAATTTTATTATAGTTTTTAGTTATTATTATAGATTCTGTCTAGATATAATGACTTTAAACCTGTGGTGAAATAAAATATGTAAAATAGTAACTATGCCATTAAAGAAAAACATAACCACTACTATAAAAGGAATGCTCATGGGTGCTGCAGATGTAGTTCCCGGCGTTTCTGGTGGAACCATTGCTTTTATTACAGGAATTTATGAAGAATTAATAAAAACGATTGATGGTATAGACCTACAGCTATTAAAAGATTTCTTCAAAATAGGTATCAAAAATACATTTGTAAAGTACAATTTAAGCTTTTTACTTTCTCTTGTAATAGGTATCGCAATAAGTGTTTTAAGTTTATCTAAACTACTTACCTATCTTCTAGAGACGTATCCTGTATTACTATGGTCTTTCTTTTTTGGTTTAGTGCTAGCCAGTGTTATTTACATAGGAAAACAGATTTCTAAATGGAATGTAGGTGTGGTAATTGCTATTTTATTGGGAACAATTATCTCCTATTACATTACCGTGGCAGAGCCTTTAGGATCTCCAGATAGCTGGTGGTACATCATTTTTTCTGGTTTTATTGCCATTATAGCCATGATATTACCTGGTGTGTCTGGTGCTTTTTTACTTTTACTTTTAGGTAGTTATAAAACGGTTTTAGGTTCCATATCTGGCTTAATGGAAGCTGTAGCAGCAGGAAACTGGTCTCAAGCATGGGAATATTTAAGTAACTTACTACTTTTTGCCATGGGCTGTGTGGTAGGTCTGAAAGTATTTTCTCGTATTCTAACCTGGTTATTTGAAAATCAAAAGAACCTTACACTAGCTTTATTAACTGGATTTATGATAGGATCATTAAATAAGCTCTGGCCATGGAAGGAAGTATTAAAATATCGAACTAATAGTCATGGTGTAGAAGTTCCCTTTTTAGAAAGAAGTATCTCGCCTTTTAAATACGATGGTGATCCACAGATAATCTATGTTTGCCTCCTTGCTGTTATTGGATTTATTTTAATCCTAGGACTTGAAAAATGGGCAAATAAAAAACAACATTAATTGCGACAACCTACAAGAAGCCTTACCGATAAACTATTTCTCATTTTAAAAGGAATAGCTATGGGAACTGCAAATAAAGTTCCTGGAATAAGTGGTGGCGTCGTGGCATATGTAGGTGGTTTCTATGAAGAGTTTATCAATTCCCTTCAAAAACTAAATTTAAAAGCTGCAAAACTGCTCTTTTCTGGACGATTTGGTAGTTTTTTTGATTACATCAACGGTAGGTTTTTATCATTGTTAATATTAGGTGAGGCCATTAGCTATTTTACAGTTAGTAAAGGATTTGATTTACTGATTTCTTACTATCCTATTCTAGTATGGGCAACTTTCTTTGGAATGATCTTGGGTTCTATTTATTACATTTCGCGCAGTTATGGTGAATGGACTCGTAAAAATATTCTTATTCTTACCATAGGTGTTGCCATAGGAATAGGTACTTCCCTACTTGATCCTGCAAAAGAAAACAGCAATTTGTTCTTTGTGTTCTTTTGTGGTATGATAAGTATTTCAGGCATGACACTACCTGGCTTGAGCGGTAGTTTCATACTCATTCTATTAGGCAATTATGTACTGTTATTAGTAGACAGTATCAATGCTTTTTTTAATACAATGGTAGCAGTTGTTCAGGGAGATTTTACCTGGTGGCACGATCCTGCTCATATGGACTTGTTACAAGTGCTAGGCGTTTTTACTTTAGGATCTATAGTCGGTTTGATAAGTTTATCACACCTTCTAGGCTGGACCATTAAGCATTATCGCAATGAAACTAATGCGATGATCATAGGTTTTATTACAGGCTCTTTAGGCGTTGTTTGGCCATGGAAAAAGGAAGTTTTTAAACGCACTAAAGAAGGTTTATATGCATTAGATAAAAACGGAGATCAAATCCTAGAAAACTACAGCCGTTACTGGCCAGATTTTAACGATACCTATACTTGGATAGCCGTGTTAATGATATTTATAGGATTTTTAAGTGTTTATATATTAGACCATTATGGAAATAAAGCAAATCCCATCTAGCATTTTTGGATTAGTCGGTGAACGACTGGATTATAGTTTTTCAAGGGCTTACTTCAGTGAAAAATTTGATCAATTAGGACTTACAGATCATTATTACAAAAACTTTGAAATGAGCAGGGATTTCTTGTTATCTCGCTTTCGCGAAAGCGTAACCTATAACCGACAAACTCGTACTACTAACAGTAAAAATGAGATTGTAAGAGGACTTAATGTGACTATTCCTTACAAAGAAGATATGCTTCAAGTAGTGGATCAAGTAAGTGAAGAAGCCAAAATTATAGGTGCTATTAACACGATTACTATCGAGGATAATATCTGGACGGGACACAATACGGATTGTTATGGTTTTGGTAAGAGCTTAGAACCGTTTTTACCTATAAAAAAGAATGCACTTATTCTAGGAACTGGCGGCGCATCTAAGGCCGTTGCTTACACTCTTGAGGCCTTACAAATACCTTATTTATTTGTGAGTAGAAATCCCAAAGATGAATTTACAATAGACTATAAATCAGTAAACAAAGAGACTTTACAAATGGTAAGTCTTATCGTGAATACTACGCCATTAGGCGTGGAGCCAGATGTACATTTGAAACCAGATATTCCTTATCAACATTTAGATAGTTCTCATATTCTTTATGACCTGGTATACAATCCAGCTCTTACTCTCTTTATGAAATTAGGGCAACAACAAGGAGCACAGGTTATTAATGGACACGAGATGTTAAAACATCAAGCAGAAAAAGCGTGGGAACTTTGGAATAAGTAATCCCACATAGCATTGTAGGTAAAGAAGAATCTAATTATCTTGCCACACCTATTAAAATTTACAGTAATGGAAAAGAATGACAACCTGCAAAATGCAGATGGAAATGCGCCAGAAATGGATCCAAAAAACCTAGCATCAACAGATGCTTTAGAAAACGCTATGGTAGAAGAAGCAGCTGATAAAGATTATATCACTGAAGGTGAAGAAACTACTAATAGTGATAATGATAGCGACCAGCCAGTAAAAAGTGGGACTAACAAGGTAGAACAACCTACACAAGACACCTCTACTACTCATGAAGATGCTATCGTAAAGGAAAAACAAGCGGTAGAAGAATCCAAAGATCCAATAGTTGATGTTGATGAGGATGATAATGAACCAGAAGATGATAGTCTTAAAGAAATAGAAGAGAAAGATTATGCTTCTATGGATATGCCTGCACTAGTGAATGAATTGCGTTTTTTAATGCAAGAATATCCTATTAATAGCTTCAGATCTCAAGCTGAAGACATTAAAAAAGCCTTTGAAGCTGCAGATGCCGATGCTAAAAAGGAAGCACAAGAAAAATTCAAAGAAGAGAATCCACCAAGTGATGATCCTCTTGCTCCAGAGTTTGAATATAAAAACCCTATTGCAACAGAGTTTTATGACCTACACTCTCTTTATAGAAAACAAAAAGGACAGTTTCAAAGAGAAAAACGAAAGCAGCAAGAAGAAAACCTTGCAAAACGTCGTGAGATCATAGAAAACATCAAGTTATTGATTGATCAAGAAGAAAACATAGGGACTACCTTTAAAAAGTTTCATGCGCTACAAGACGAGTGGAAAGCCACTGGAAACATACCACATGATGCCTACAATATTACTTGGGAAGATTACCGTCTCGCGACTCAAAATTTTTACGATTATATAGATTTAAGCAAAGAATTACGTGATAAAGATTTT
>CAZBCH010000212.1:0-3249 GCA_964490235.1 uncultured Flavobacteriaceae bacterium
CTTACTGCTGCTGGAGCTTTAAGTTTTGAAGATGGATTGCGTATTGTTTCTAAACGTGCGCTAGCTATGCAAGAAGCATGTGAAGCACAAGAAAGCACCATGGCGGCCATCATAGGTATGGCAGATGAAGATGTAGAAAAAATTTGTGAAGAAGTTGAGGGTGTAGTCGTTGCAGCAAATTACAATTGTCCAGGCCAGTTAGTTATTTCTGGAGAAGTACCAGCTGTGGAAAAAGCTTGTGAAATTTTAAAAGAAAAAGGAGCAAGAAGAGCTTTGGTACTTCCTGTAGGTGGTGCTTTTCATTCACCATTGATGGAGCCTGCAAGAGAAGAACTTGCAAAAGCAATTGAAGAAACTGAGTTTAAAAAACCTATGTGTCCTATCTATCAAAACGTTTCTACTTTTGCTGTAGAAGGAATTGTAGATATTAAAACCAATTTGATTTACCAGCTTACCGCACCAGTGAAATGGACGCAATCTGTTCAAAACATGATCAAAGATGGAGCTACTGAATTTATAGAAGTAGGTCCAGGAAAAGCTTTACAAGGATTGATTAAAAAGATTGATCGTGAGGCGCAAGTAAGTCAGGGAAGTGTGAATTAATAGCATTTAGCATAAATAAATTCTCAATTTAAAAAACCTCCCATTGATAACTGCGTTTTCCATGGGAGGTTTTTGGTTTATAACTTATATTCATTACTGTTTTTCAAAAGTAAGATCATTGGGGAATCTGACAGGTTCATAATCAGGAGACCTTACTCCTTGCATTTCTTCTAGATGTAATGTTGCCTTAAGAGGACAACCTCTACAATCACGAACTAACTCAAAAGTAAATTTTAAGGTTTGCACTGTACTGCCTGTAAACCTAATATCATCAAACATACCAGATACCTTTTCAAGTGATGAAGTTACACCTGATGCATTCAAAGCAAAAAAATCAGGACCAATCTCACTGGTATAAATTGGCGTGTTTGTACTAATTACTTTTTTTCTAAAATTGGCATAAAAATCATCACCATCTACTTCCACGTCAATAGTGTACAAACTGTCTGCAACCGTTGCAAGCCATTCTCCCTCATAAGGCGATTGAGCAAAACCTAAACTAGTTGATAGGATTAAAAAAAGGATGAAGTATCTAAAGTTTAACATGAGGTAGTTTTTATATTATTTGTATTATCAAGTTCTAATTTTTCATAATTATCAGGGTCACCTATCTTAGGTCTAAATATCTCAACCCCAAGATCTGCTTCTTTTATCATCATTAAAAAGGCTTTCAATTCATTTTCAAGCTCAAAAGGTGTAGTATGAATTTCATCTATCAATGGAGTTGAACTACTATAATATTTTTTATGAATCATGGAACGTTTAAAAGTTGCATTTTGAAATTTTCTATAAGCTGCAACATCGCTTGAATTTGGTATGGGCCTAACAACTGGACCAAAAAACTCAATCAACTTTGAGGCGTCTCTAATACTAAGTACAAACTCTGTTCCATTATTAGTCGCAAGGAAAGCTATAAAATCATCCTCTAATTTATTGTTATAAGATTGTTCTGCAAAAGTTTGTAAATCTGCCCAAGAGAAAACTGAATATGTTCCAGTAGGACAACTGTCATGAGTATGAGCAAAAGCTTTAATTCTTGAAGAAATTATAGGAAACTCGGTGTTTGGATTGCCTCTATGTTCATTTAGTCCTTGAGCTTGTCCAGCAATACCTATGGAAACTTCTTCATTAACGAGATTCACCACGGTATCTCTCATTTCTTTATATCTCTTATAGAACTTATATTCAATTTTAGTCGTATCTGTTTCTTCAGTAATTTTTTTAATTTTATTGCATTCAATACGAGTAGTTCTATTATCTGGGTTATATCCATCATTAGGACTTATACCTATAGTTGTTTCATCTTCACCTGAATTATCATCATTTGATGAAGAATCTTGATTATTTGAACCACCGCCATTTGCACCGCCGCCAGTGTTACCATTACCTGGATCATAAGAGTCAATTTTCATACACCCAAAAACCCAACTACCTTAACATAATTGATAAGCGCGATCGTCTCCTCTAGCCGTACATCTGTTATCTCCATAGGAGTGATGACCATTACCAGTTTCTCCATGACAATTAAAACCTATACAGTTGGTGTTAGGGTCCCAAGATACGGTTTCTAAACTTCCAGCACCACAATCTCCCGATTTTGCGTAAAGCGCATCACCTTGCAAAGGTATTATTAAAGGGTTTATTATGTCATATTCTCTATATCCTAGGATATTGTAATCTACTGTAAAATGGGTATACGTATTGTCATTAAAAACAGTAAGTACATAATTTCTCAGAGTTTCATGCCTATCTATACTATCCTGTACCACTTGAAATGAGTATGACTTATAAGAGTCACTTTCCAATATTTGTATTCGAGTTGTATCTATCTGAATTAAGGGATTAGCTGCATCAGTCGTTTTTATTACCTTACCTAAAAACTTTTCTGTAGTTTGAGCAAAAATAGTAAAATGAATAAGATCATTGTAGGATACAATTTCACCTTTTAACGAATGACCTATTTTATTTTCTGTATCTATATCTATATAATCTTTCTCACAGGAAGAAATAGAAACGATCAAAATCGTAAGAACGATTATAAATACGAAATAAAAATAAGATTTCCTGAACATAGATAATGGTTTTGAACCTATCATAAAACAGGCTGGTAAGTAAATGATTTATACAATTCAGGGAATGTGAAAGTAAGTGGATAGATAGATAGATAGATAGATAACAAATTTTTTAACATTTATTTAACTTTATAAATCCTACAAAGTATATTCTTAATTAAATTCAACAACTTGTTAATCAAATATTTAATTAAACTCATTAGATGTAGAAATCAAGAAGCAGAAAATCGATAAAAATAAAAATGCCAAGCAAAATTGCTTGGCATTTTATTAATAATTAAATATGTCTAGTTCTAAAAAAAAGCTACTATAATTCCAGCGCCTTCTTCACATCTCCATCCATTAATAAATTGATAGGATCTTCAAGTGCTTCTTTAATTGCTACTAAGAAGCCTACAGATTCTTTACCATCGATGATTCTGTGATCGTAAGATAAAGCTAGATACATCATAGGACGTGCAACGATCTCACCATCTACTACAACTGGTCGCTCGATGATGTTGTGCATTCCTAAAATCGCACTTTGTGGTGGGTTGATAATAGGCGTACTCATCATACTACCGAAAACACCACC
>CAZBCH010000213.1:0-8925 GCA_964490235.1 uncultured Flavobacteriaceae bacterium
ATCACGTTCACAAAAAGGAGAATGTTCTAATAACTGCCCGAACCAGTTTCTATATCTTTTAGGTGTATAAATAGGCCGTCTACTTTCTACGATAAACATTCTATTGTCTTCTGTATCAAAGTCTATTTTATATATTATTCCTCTAGGGATTAATAAGTAGTCACCGTATTTAAATTCTAAATTTCCTAAATGGGTTCTTAAGGTTCCAGTTCCTTTATGGATAAATAGTAGCTCGTCTGCATCACTATTTTTATAAAAATAATCCTTAGTAGATTCTTGTGGTGCTGCAAGGATAATGGCACAATCGCTATTTATAAGAACAGTTTTACGACTTTCTAGATAATCTTTTTCAGGAGTGATTTGAAAACCTCTTAATCGATAAGATTTAATATGATTCTCTAGAGCTATCTCTGGTTTAACACTATATTGTTTTCTTATTTCCTTTACCATGGTAGGTCTGTGAACATGGTAGGAATTAGTTGACATTCCATCAAATCCTATTGTTCCAAAGAGCTGCTCTGAATACAATGAACCATCTGGTTTTCTAAATTGAGTGTGTCTTTTAGGAGGTATCTTTCCTAGCTTATGATAAAAAGGCATGGTATCAAGTTATATCTCTCAAATTTCGTAAATTATTTAGACCATTCCATGGCTAAAACGATTTATTTATGAGATATTCTCAAAGATTAGTAAATAGGTGAAAGTGAATGTTGATAATTTCGCTTTCGCGAAAGCGAGATCATCATGAACCCTTCTACAAATAGATGGATTTATTTAAAAACGAAATCCAAGGTTAACAAAGAATTGACCATCGTCTTGCTGAGGCGAAAAGGTGTATTTAACTTCTATAGGGCCTAAGAAGGTTTGCATACCGTAGCCTATGGCATAACCAGTATATTTTGCATTAGTGAACCAATCTTCTGTTTCAAATAAGTTGTCTTGAACACTAGCAAAATTAGCACTGAAGATAAGGTGGTTCTTTTTAAACAATTCATAATCAATTTCAAATAATGCTTTAATCATAGTGTCTCCACCAGCGCTTATAAAGTCATATCCAAAAAATGGAATGAGATTATTTATACGACGCGAGCCGTAGCCACCTAAGAAGAAATCCATTGCAGAGTTATCTGTATCTCCTATGGTTATTCCCACATGTGCGTCGCCACGTAAAGTGAAATCGCCAAAACTTTGAGCACGTCCCACTTGTAATTGTGCTATAGAAAATTCTTTAAATCGCTCACCAAATTCTGTATTAAATAAGTATAAATGAAAATCTCCGTCTATTCTCCAGCCTGAGGAAGGTAAAAAGGCATTGTCATAGGAATCTACAAGTACTTTACCATAAATACTTCCTAGAGTACCATCTGAAAAATTAGTTACATCATTATCATCTGGATCTGGAGTGGTCAAGGTTTCTGTGAAAATATCTAGTGTCTTAACCTCGGCGCCAGAGATAAAATTGATTGATTTATTCACTCTAGTTTGAACGTAAAATTGCTGCGTCCAGTCTCGATATTCTAGGTCTAGATTGTTCACTCCTAAGGATGGTAGACCACCTATTTCTTCTACTAAGGACGCTTTTACATCCTTTTCAAATTTTAAAAACTCACTGTGTATTCCTATAGACCAGTACCTACCTTTATCAATGTAATAGTCAAAGTTGTACCTCAAATTATCGCCTACAATCATATCTGCAGATATAATATCGCTGTTAAAGAGCACATTTTTTCTAGATAAATTAACTAAGGCTGCGCTTCTTAATAATTCATCATAGTGAAGACCTAGTCTTAAATAGTTGCGTACATCGCTTTCTACTACTTCAACATTTAAAGAGGTGTCATTTCCGGTTCCTAATATTTCATAATTTATTTTTGCAAAATTATCTGAGGCTTGTAAATTATTTATGGCAATATTAATGTCATTATAAGCAATCTTTCCTGGTGTCTTTACTTTGAATCTACCCACAATATAAGCTCGAGTATAATTGTGATTGCCGTTAACATTGATGTCAGAAATATATACACTATCCCTAGCTTGTATATCTAGTTGTGGTTTTTGATAGTTTACAGATCTTAATGCTTCTAATTTATCCATTTGTTTTCTAGCAGCAACTTCTCCTTTTTGTATGATTTCTCTACCTTTTTCAAATGACACTACAGAGAAGGAAGAAATATCAGGCATGATATAAACATCAGTTTCGGGAGCTTTAATCTTCATATCATTTATAGTCCTGAAATTGTTTATTTGAGAAAGTATGTCCAGTGCGCTGTCTAATTCTTCAAGAGATTTTAAATCGTCTTGCACATCTACTCCTATGATTATATCTATCCCGCGATCTCTTAATTTTTGTATGGGATAATTATCTGTTACTCCGCCATCTATTAAAAGTTGCCCATTTATGTCTACCGGTGCAAATAGTGATGGTAAAGCACCGCTCGCATTTACTGCTTTAGGTAAATAACCTTTATCTAATACCACTTCTTCTCCTGTGGTAATATCTGTTGCGATACATAAAAAAGGAATAGGCAATTCACTAAAATCATGAATATCTTTTACATGATAAAGCAAGCTAGATAATAGATCATATATATTTTGTCCTTTACTCAATGAAGAAGGTAGTTGTACTTGAAAATCCTTAAATGGTAATGTAATTGCATATTTTTCATTACTTCTACGCTCAAAAAAAGTTTTTGAGCTACGAGGTATCTCATCTGAAATTACTTTATCAAAATCAATAGTTTTGAAAATAGAATCTAATTGTTTGCCAGTGTAACCAGATGAATAAGCAGATCCTATGATAGCGCCCATACTTGTACCGGCAATGTAATCTATTTTAATACCTAAGGAATCTATAATTTTTAAGGTACCTATATGAGCAAGACCTTTTGCGCCGCCGCCAGAGAGAACAAGTCCTATTTTAGGATGTGAAGTAGTTTCTTTCTTTTGCGCAAATAGGCTGTCCGCTTTTGTTAAAGCGAAAATAATAATGAGAATGATGATCCTACTCTTCTTCATCTTTGTAAAATTCTATTATTTTTTGAGCTCTTGATGTGCCTACTACTTCAGTTAATTCTCTTTTACTTGCACTCTTAACGCGTTTTACACTCCTAAAGTGTTTTAAAAGTTCTACAACTGTTTTTTCTCCTATTCCTGGAATCTCGTCAAGTTCTGTTTCTATTGCTTGTTTACTTCTTTTGTTTCTATGATGTGTGATACCAAAACGGTGAGCTTCATTACGCATTTGTTGAATAACTTTTAACGTCTCAGACCTCTTATCTAGATATAAAGGTACAGGATCGTTAGGATAAAACAACTCTTCTAAACGTTTTGCAATACCTATGATGGGAACTTTACCTCTTAAACCTAATCGCTCCAGTGCAGTTACACCACTAGAAAGTTGTCCTTTTCCACCATCTACAATAACTAATTGGGGTAAGGGCTTGTCTTCTTCAAGCAATCTCCTATAACGTCGATAAACGACCTCTTCCATGCTCGCAAAATCGTCAGGACCTTCAACCGTTTTGATATTAAAATTCCTATAATCTTTTTTGCTAGGTTTCCCGTTTTTAAATACTACACAAGCTGCCACAGGATTAGTACCTTGAATATTTGAATTATCAAAACATTCCATGTGTCGCGGCTCTTCATCCAGCCTCAAATCTGCTTTCATTTGTGCCATTAAGCGATTAGTATGTCGGTCTGGATCAACAATTTTTATGGTTTTAAATTGCTCTTGTCTAAAGAACTTTGCATTGCGCTCTGATAAATCAACAACTCTTTTTTTATCACCTAGTTTTGGGATAGTAACTTTAAGGTTTTCTCCTAACTCAACATCAAATTGGGTATAAATTTCTCTGGATTGTGAATCAAATCTATTTCTAATTTCTATGATCGCCAGTTCAAGAAGCTCTTTATCTGTCTCGTCCAGCTGTTTTTTGAGCTCCATAGTGTGAGAACGAGTTATTGATCCATGATTGATTTGCAAGTAATTTACATATCCAGCGGCTTCATCACTTACAATGGTAAAAACGTCAACATTTGAAATATTGGGATTTACTACAGTAGATTTTGCCTGATATCTGGTAAGAATCTCTAATTTTTCCTTGAGTAATTGTGCTTCTTCAAATTCCATATTTGCAGCGTGCTCTTGCATTAACTCTGTAAAATAGGATACCGCTTCTTTAAAATCACCCTTAACAATTCCTCTTATTGCCTCAATACTTCTATTGTATTGCACCTCATTTTGTAAACCTGTGCATGGACCTTTACAGTTGCCTATATGATACTCTAGACATAGTTTAAACTTACCTTCATTAATTTTATCCTGTTGCAAGTCATAGTTACAAGTACGTATAGGGTATAAAGTCTTTACTAATTCTAGCAATGTCCTAACCGTTCTTACACTGGTGTAAGGACCATAATATTCACTTCCGTCCTTAATCATTTTACGTGTAAGAAATACTCTAGGGAATCGTTCTTTTTTAATGACTAACCATGGATAGGTTTTGTCATCACGTAACATAATATTGTATCTAGGATTGCGACTTTTTATCAAGCTATTTTCTAGAAGCAGCGCATCAGTTTCTGTTTCAACTACTATATGTTCAATACGATGAATGTTTTTTACCATCGTTTTAATACGGTAGCTATCGTGATTCTTATTAAAATATGAAGAAACACGTTTTTTAAGCTTTTTAGCTTTTCCTACATAGAGAAGCCGGTCTTTTTTGTCAAAATACAAATAGACTCCTGGTGAAAGCGGTAAGGTTTTAATTTGTACCTCTAGAGGTGGTAATTCCATAGCACAGTAAAGATAGGAATATTGATTAGTTTGCAAAGTCGTTTTTAATAGAAGTTTATGGTTGTTTCGCTTTCGCGAAAGCGAATCCTTAAACCATCTAGATTATAAAATAGTAGTATTTGTCCTGCTGATATCTTAAATTGCGGGCTTGAAGCTGTTAGTAAGCTATTAATGAAATTTTATCCCCTAAAATTTAAGCCATTATTTCACTACCGTATATGGGGTGGAGAACGTCTCAAAACTCATTTTCAAAAAGATTATGAACAAGAATCCATAGGTGAGTCATGGGAAATAAGCGCCGTTCCTGGAAGTGAAACACGAGTATGTAATGGTGTCTATGAAGGTAAATCGATCAACGATTTAATAGATGACCATAATGAGTTATTTCTGGGAAAGTCAGTCTATCAAAAGTATCAAAGGGAATTTCCATTACTTATCAAATTCATAGATGCTAAGAAGCCACTTTCCATTCAAGTGCATCCTAATGATCAACTGGCTAAAGAGCGTCACAATTCCTTTGGTAAAAATGAAATGTGGTACATTATGCCATCTTTTAAAGATGCTACGATAACTGTAGGGTTTAATCAAAAAATGGATAAGGATTCTTATCAAGAACACCTTGAAAACAATACGCTTACAGAGGTTTTAAATGAAATACCAGTTAAAGAAGGAGACGCCTTTTATATTCCTACAGGTAGAATTCATGCCATAGGAAAAGGAGTTGTGCTTGCAGAGATCCAGCAATCATCAGATGTTACTTATCGCATTTACGATTACGATCGTAAAGACGCTGTTACAGGCGAACAACGTGAATTACATACAGATCTTGCTCTGGACGCCATTGATTTTGAAATGCAAGATGCTTACCATACTCATTACGATAGAGAAATAAACCAGACTAACGAGCTTATAAATACACCTTTTTTTAATTCTAACTTTCTACAAATTCAAGGAAAGTTGCATAGAGATTATTCACAAATAGATTCATTTGTAATTTATATGTGTGTAAAAGGGAATGGTACTTTGATTTATGAAAAAGAAACTTACCAGCTCAGTTATGGAGAGTGCGCTTTACTTCCAGCTGGATTGTCAGAAGTTCAAATAGAGTCAGTAAATATAGAGTTGCTAGAAATCTATATGTAGTAAGACCTAGAGAGTAAACTTTAGGTTTTGATTTTGATTAAAGCTTTAACTGCTTTTTATCTTTGTGTATCAGTTAACTTAAAGGAAAAACTTATGTCCAGTTTTAAAGAACTTACCAATAGCGATACACCAGTTTTAATTGATTTTTTTGCCACATGGTGTGGACCTTGTCAGACGATGATGCCTGTTTTAGATAAATTAAAAGAAGAACTAGGTGACAATGTACGCATTTTAAAAATTGATGTAGATAAAAATCAGGCACTGGCTAATAAATTTCAAATAAGAGGAGTTCCAGCATTTATGATTTTTAAAAATGGTCAACAAATCTGGAAAGCCGCTGGAGTACAGCCATTACATGAATTAAAGGCGCAAATCAACAAAGCGTCAACAATGGTTTAGTTATTATCTTTCAATTTTACTTTGATTTGCATGATTTTAATTGTCAGGCATATCATAAACGCTAGACTTAACAATAAAATCTACTATGTATTCAAAGATTCTTGCGTTTTTTTTAATCACCTTTATTTACCATACCAGTATGTCACAAATTTCAGAAAAACCCAAAGCTTTAAATGTTTTAGGTACTGCTTTAGAATCTTGCTGCAATGATCCTATGACTGGCTATTGGAGAGATGGTTACTGTCGCACAGCAAATGAAGATCAAGGGACGCACGTGGTTTGCGCTGTAATGACTGAAGAGTTTTTACAATTTACAAAGTCTAAAGGAAATGATCTTACTAGACCTATTCCCGCATATCAGTTTCCAGGTCTTCAACCAGGTGACAAGTGGTGTTTATGCATTTTAAGATGGCTTGAGGCCGAAAAGGCAGGAGTCGCTCCTAAGGTATCGCTTTCTTCTACAGACGATAAAGCCTTAGAATACACCACAATTGAATTGTTACAAAAATATGCCATCGATGAGTAGAGGATTTGTAAGAGAAGGTGATCAAGAAGAGCCAGTCGTCATACCTCAAAGAGCCGCCTTACCTGACGGTATTATTAATTATGTAACGCCATCTGGTTTTACCGCATTGCAAGAAGAGCTTAAACAATTAGAAAACGACTTTTCTTCCATAAAAATCGAAGATGAAACAGAAAGAAGACGCGAGCAAACTCTTATTCAGGGAAAAATTAACCTGCTTAAAGAGCGAATAGCTACTGCAAGACCTATCGATTTAAAATCCCAGCCGCAAGATGAGGTGCGTTTTGGCGCAACAGTATCCTTCAAAAATTTAAATTCCAACTCTAGTCAGAAAATAACCATTACCGGTGTGGATGAGGCAAATGTGGCACAAGCAAAAATTTCATTTACCACACCTATTGCAAAAGCTCTTATCGGAGCTCAAGTAGGAGATAAGGTTCATTTTAAATTGGGAAATGAAGTACGACCACTCTTGATAGAACGCATCTGCTATGATAAAAATTCAAAGTAAGATATAACTTGTTAAAGATTCGCTTTCGCGAAAGCGGTATAAGAACAATTTATGTCTTTTATTTAGAATGATTTTTAACTAAGAGCTTTGAGAGTTATCTTTGTAAGACTCTAAAATTTAAGATGAAAATAGAAAAGAAAGATGTCCTTAAAGCGTTGGAAACCATTTCGGTTCCAGGAGAAGGACAAAATATGGTAGAGAGTGGAGCGATTAAGAACGTGCTTGTTTTTGGTGATGAAGTTGTCGTAGATGTTACTATTAACAACCACAGTCTTCAAGCAAAGAAAAAAACAGAAGTTTCTATACTTCAAGCGATCCACAAAGAGGTTTATGAAAAGGCACAAGTTAAAGTAAATTTAAAAGTAGAAGCTGCGGCCGCACCTGATAAAAAACCTGAAATAAAGGGTAAACCTATTCCTGGTATAGATAATATCATTGCTGTAGCATCTGGTAAAGGTGGCGTTGGAAAATCTACCGTTACTGCAAATCTTGCTGTCACATTATCAAAGATGGGCTTTAAAGTAGGATTGCTTGATGCAGATATTTATGGTCCAAGTGCTACTATAATGTTTGATATCATTAATGAAAAACCACTTTCTGTTAATGTAGATGGTAAGTCAAAGATGAAGCCTGTAGAGAGTTATGGGGTTAAAATTCTTTCAATCGGTTTCTTTACCCAACCAGATCAAGCTGTTGTATGGAGAGGCCCAATGGCTGCCAAAGCATTGAATCAAATGATTTTTGATGCCGCCTGGGGAAATTTAGATTTTCTTATAGTAGATCTTCCACCAGGAACAGGAGATATTCATTTAAGCATTATGCAATCATTACCACTTACTGGTGCTGTAGTAGTATCCACACCGCAAACTGTTGCGCTGGCAGATGCCCGCAAAGGTGTTGCAATGTTTCAACAAGAAAGTATAAACGTTCCAGTTTTAGGGATAGTAGAAAACATGGCTTATTTCTCACCACCAGAACTACCAGAAAATAAATACCATATTTTTGGAAAAGATGGTGCAAGAAATCTTGCTGAAGATTTAAATATTCCATTTTTAGGAGAATTACCATTAATACAATCTATAAGAGAAGCAGGAGATGTAGGTAGACCAGCAGCAATGCAAGATGGTACTAATATAGAAAACGCATTTATAGAAATCACTAAGAAAGTTGTGGAAGAAACTGTGCGTAGAAACGATGCATTGCCACCTACTAAAGCAATAGAAATAACGACTATGGCTGGTTGTAGCGCTGTAAATAAGAAGTAATGATGACAGGACAAGAATTAAAAACTGCTGTAGAAGCAGGATTAGAAGAGATAAGACCTTTTTTACAAAGAGATCACGGTGATATTGAACTTGTTTCTATTGAAGATGATAAATATGTAAAAGTGCGTTTACTCGGTACTTGCGTAGGATGCAGCGTTAATCAAATGACACTTAAATCAGGTGTAGAATTAACGATTAAAAAGCATGCACCGCAAATTTTAACTGTTCAAGATGTGAGCGGTGAAACGCTTAAAGAAGATCATAGAGATTCTATTGATTTGTA
>CAZBCH010000214.1:0-7574 GCA_964490235.1 uncultured Flavobacteriaceae bacterium
GTTGTCAAATTCATAAGTCAAAATTTGCGGATTATTTCCATTGATAGTTATGTTATCAATTCCTTTGATTCCTGTTAGAGTAGCATTAACTTTTATTCCATCAGATTGTATTTTTTCGGCGTTTTCCACAAATGGGAAACTATTCCCTAATGAATTCATCATTAAGCCCATTGGAAGAAAAAGAAGTAATGCAAATGCAATTCCTTGAAATGCAAAGAGTAGTAGAATTGGTCTGATTTTGGCTCTTTGCCAGATGGTTTTGAAATTGGTTTTTCTATTTGTCAATATCGTTTGTCTTTATGTTGCCTAACTAGTTATATCAACCCAAATATACTCTTTATCCCGGATAATTTACCGGGATAAACGCATGTTTACATGCGTGTTATCCGTAAGCATTACAACCTTACTACTGCTTATGACTTAACCAAACTCTAGCATTTACAAACGCTTCAATCCATGGTGTTACTTCGTCATTCTTACGGTCGGTAGGGTAGTGTGCCCAGTTCCATGAGAATGTAGATCGTTCTAGGTGTGGCATCATTACTAGATGACGTCCGTCTTCACTGTTCAACATCGCAGCGTTATAATCTGAGTCATTAGGATTTGCTGGATAGCTATCGTATGCATAAGAAGCTGGAATTTGATAAGCGCTGCGGTCTTTAGGTAAATAGAATTTCCCTTCGCCGTGTGCGGCCCATATTCCTAGTTTGCTACCTTCTAGAGATTGTAACATAATAGAATTGTTTTTGGCAATTTCTACACTAGTAAAATTACATTCAAACTTGCCAGAATCATTGTGCAACATTTTTGGCTTCTGGTCATGATCTGGATTGATCAATCCTAATTCTACAAAGAGCTGGCAACCGTTACAAACACCTATACTCATCGTGTCTGGTCTAGCAAAAAAGTTTTTTAATGCTGTGTTAGCTTTCTCATTATATAAGAATGCACCAGCCCAACCTTTGGCACTTCCCAATACATCGCTGTTTGAGAAGCCACCTACTGCGGCAATAAACTGTAAATCTTCTAGTGTTTCACGACCTGAGATTAAATCGGTCATATGCACATCGATTACCTCAAATCCTGCAAGGTACATGGCGCGTGCCATTTCTCTTTCAGAGTTACTTCCTTTTTCACGTATTACGGCTGCTTTTATTCGTTTTTGTGGAATCTCAGGTAGCTTGCCAGTAAAATGTGATGGAAATTTAAATTCTAACGGCTGATTTACATAGTTCAATGCACGCTCGTCTGCCTTACCGTTGAGTGATTGTTGCCTGTCTAATAAATGTGAGGTTTCATACCACACATCACGCATATCATCTACATCTATGATAAATTCATTTATATCTAGAACAGCTTCATCAATGGCAGTTCCTATTTTATAAAAAGCAATTCCCGTTTCTGCTAGTTCTGTTTCTATACTTTCGTCTGTGACTTGCAATACGATTCCAGCATTTTCTGAGAATAATACTTTTACCATGTCGTGACCTACTTGAGCAAGATCCAGTTCCATTCCCACATTTTGAGATGGGAAACACATTTCCAATAACGTGGTGATCAGTCCACCACTGGCAACATCGTGTCCTGCAAGTACTTTACCTTGTTTTATTAACGATTGGATGCTGTTAAACGCTTTCGCGAAAGCGGAACTATCAACAATCGTAGGACATTCATTTCCTATTTTATTTTGGGTTTGGGCAAAGCTAGAACCACCTAATTTGTGAGCATCACCACTCATGTTGATGTAATAAATAGGTGCGTTATAATCACGTTGCAAAACAGGTTCTACGACTTTAGTAATGTCATCACAAGACCCAACGGTACTGATGATCACCGTTCCAGGAGCAAGCACATCCATATCTGGATATTTTTGCTTCATAGAAAGACTGTCCTTACCGGTAGGAATGTTGATCCCTAATTCAATGGCAAAATCACTAACGGCCTTTACAGCGCTGTATAATCGGGCATCTTCACCAGGATTGTTACAAGGCCACATCCAGTTAGCACTTAGACTCACACTTTTAAGACCTTTTTCTAGTGGTGCAAAAACCAGATTAGTAAGCGACTCTGCAATGGCATTGCGAGAACCAGCAGCTGGATCTATTAATGCAGCAACTGGTGCGTGACCTATGGTGGTTGCCACTCCATTCTTACCATTATAATCCATTGCCATTACACCTACGTTATTTAATGGTAGTTGTAATTCTCCACAAGTTTGTTGTTTGGCCACTCGACCAGTAACACAGCGGTCTACTTTATTTGTCAGCCAATCTTTACAAGCGACAGCTTCTAGACGTAAAACGTTATATAAATAAAGTTTAAAGTCTTTCCCATCATAAGGAACAGCATCATAAATGCGCTCGATAGTTGTATCATCCATAATAGTTTTAGGACTAGAGCCAAACATGTCTTCTAGTGCCAGATCCATAGGACTGCGACCATCTTTTTCACTAAAGGTGAATTTATTATCTCCCGTAACTTTACCTACTTTATATAATGGTGCACGCTCGCGAGCAGCAATTTCTTCTAGTATAGGCGTGTCTTTTGTATCCATCACTAATCCCATACGTTCTTGAGACTCGTTACCTATTAACTCTTTGCGAGATAGTGTAGGATCACCGACTGGTAATTTCTCTACGTCTATAATTCCGCCAGTTACTTCTACCAGTTCTGATAGACAATTGAGATGTCCACCAGCGCCATGATCGTGGATGGATTTGATAGGATTGTTATCACTTTCTACCAGTCCTCGTATGGCATTTGCAGCACGTTTTTGCATCTCTGGATTAGAGCGTTGTACGGCATTTAATTCTAGACCAGAATCTAGCGCACCAGTGTCTGCACTACTTACGGCAGCGCCGCCCATTCCTATGCGGTAGTTATCTCCACCCATTACAATGATGTCATCTCCTGCATCTGGAGTTTTCTTTAAGGCTTGATCTTTCTTTCCATAACCTATTCCGCCTGCTTGCATGATGACTTTATCAAAGCCTAAATAACGAGGAGTTTGAGATGTCTTCTTGTGTTTTTTATCTTCAGATGTCACAGTGAGCTTGTCGAACTGGTTGTCGACCTCGACAGGTTCAGTCTGACAATCTGTATGTTCATTATGCTCAAAAGTCAATACAGAACCTGTAATTAACGGTTGGCCAAATTTGTTACCAAAATCACTCGCACCGTTTGATGCTTTAATTAAGATATCCATAGGTGTTTGATACAACCACTTGCGTGCTTCAAAACCGTTTTCCCATGGTCGTTCTTCATTTAATCTCGAGTAGCTGGTCATGTAAACCGCTGTTCCTGCAAGTGGTAAAGAACCTTGTCCACCAGCAAGTCTATCGCGTATTTCTCCTCCAGAACCTGTTGCAGCACCATTAAATGGCTCTACTGTTGTTGGGAAGTTGTGCGTTTCTGCTTTTAATGATATTACCGAATCAAAAAGGCTGGTCTGATAAACGTCTGGCTTGTTTGCTGTTTTAGGCGCAAACTGCTCGGCTTGAGGACCTTCTACAAAAGCTACATTATCGCTGTAAGCACTTACGATACCATTAGGCCAGCGTTTTGAAGTCTCTTTAATCAATTTGAATAGGGAAGTAGGCATCTCTTCACCATCGATAATAAAAGTACCGTTGAAGATTTTATGACGACAGTGTTCACTATTTACTTGTGAAAAGCCGAAAACCTCACTGTCGGTAAGTTTGCGGTCTAGTTTTTCTGAAAGAGTGATTAAATAATCAATTTCATCATCGCTTAAAGAAAGACCTTCTTGCATATTATAAGCAGCGATATCATCTATCTCTAGAACACCAGCCGCGGTTACATTGATATCAAATTGTGACTGATCAAGACCGTCAAATTTTTGCAACAGCATTTTATCATAGTGTGAATTCTCTTCACATGCGTGGAATTCTTCTATTCTTTGAATTCCTTTAATTTCCATGTTTTGGGTGATTTCTACAGCATTTGTAGACCATGGAGTAATAGTCGTTGCACGTGGTCCCGTAAAGAATCCCGATAAAGCATCGGCTTCTAGTTTTGGAGCATCGGCAAAAAGCCATTGTAGTTTTTGATCATCCTCTGCAGAGATCGGTGCTTGGGTTTGTACTGCGTAAACTGACTTGGACGGATTTCCGTAAAAATGAATCATTGTGAGCGCTTTTATGGGCTATTGCAAAGATACTTTTTTAGGGCTTTATTTTTAGGGTTTCCGCTTTCGCGAAAGCGGAATTATTAACGTCTTATTTACAATAAAAATAGTCCGTAAACTATTTGTAGGTGATATTCATGGTTTCCTTTGTTTCTAAGGTAAATGCATTTTTTGTATCACTATTATTATAACTAGTTTTTTCCTTTAGAAAAGAGTTGTGATCTAATAGGTAAACTGTTCTAATATTTTGTTTTTTATTCTTGTTATCTTCAAGAGTAGTTATCTCGTCTACTATCGTTTTATTACCATCGTATTTAATTGTAAGATCAAAAATGTTTACATCATTTATCTTATTTAACTGGTCATTTTTACAACTCCACATTTCTTTATGGACAGATAAATTGGTAAGTTTATTAGATGCGTTGTAAGTGTAATTTTTAGTATAGATTTCTTTAGAATGAAGGAAGTTAAGAAGTTTTGTAAAATCTATAGTTTCAGGATTATTGATAAGGTCATCTAATTCAGTTTTATTAGGATCATCTTCTTTTAAATCCTTAATAAAAAAAGTGGTGAGGCTTGATTGTTTTAACAAATCACGATTGTTGTATTGATACGTTTCATGATGAACAGTTAAGGATTCATTGTAGTCTTTATTTTCATTAGGAAAATACAATTCTTGATTATTAAATAACCATTTATCAGTCATTTTATTGCTAGAATCATATTGTATTTCTATATAGGTCAATGGACTAAGCATAAATACTGGAACACCATTAGGATTCATTTCATTATATGATAAAGTCGATTGATAGCTTATTACTTGAATTATATTTCCATGAAAATCATAAGAGTATTTTATAAATGCATTTTGATCTTGAGTGGCTATTATTCTGCCATCATTTAAAAACACGAGTTCATCAATAGATTCCAGTTGCATAGGAGATGGATATAATTCTTGGCTTTTAGAATGACGATAAATGATCTCGTCTTTTGCTGGTTGATAAGAAACGGTATCTGATCTTTTTATAGACGTTAATATGCTACTTGAATTATTAGGCTTGCTATTTTGATTTTTGATATTTACAATGTTATATGATTCTAGTTCTTCAGCCGTACTGCTTGACATATTTATGGTTTCTGTAGATATTACTTGATCATTTTTGAAAGTTGATGATTTAAAAGTAAAATCTTTCATTACTTCAGGATCGTAACTAAATCTCGGATAAAAAGTTTCAGGCTTTATTCCTCTATCATTTTCAGGACCATAAAGATTGTATGGATTTTGTGAATAGCTATTTGAAACAAATAGTATAGAGACCACTAACAGTGCAAGAAATCTTTTCATGAATAAGTATTTATGGTTGTTTAACACTTACAAATAGTGTTTAAAGTAGTAACGTTAAGATGTAATTTATTATTGTTACGCTTTCGCGAAAGCGGAATTATAAACAAATTAATTAAAAACATCTAGGAGATAGATAAATGTGTGTAAAAAAAGTGCATCATCCCACTTAAATTTTTTCTCTTAACCAATCTCTAACACAACCTATCGATCATTTTATCTATATTGAAAATAAAAAACCAAAAAATATGAAAGCTGCAAGATTTTTAGAGCAAGACGGAGATTTAACCATCGTAGAAATGGATCAACCAACTCCTAAAGCTAATGAGATATTATTGAAAGTGGAAGCATGTGGAATTTGCCATAGCGATGCTTTTACACAAGCTGGTGCTATGGGAAATGATTTTCCTCGTACGCCAGGACATGAGGTCATAGGAATTATAGAAGAGCTAGGTAGCAACGTTACCATGTTCAAAAAAGGAGAACGAGTAGGAATAGGATGGCATGGTGGCCACTGTTTTGATTGTGATCCATGTCGTAGAGGTAAATTTATCAACTGTGAGAATGCCAAGGTTTCTGGTATATCTTATGATGGTGGTTATGCAGAATACATGACAGCGCCATATGAGGCAGCTGCAAGAGTTCCTGAAGATTTAAAAAGTACAGAAGCAGCTCCTTTACTTTGTGCAGGTATTACGGTTTTTAATGGGATGCGTAATGCTGGACTGAGAGCCGGAGATACAGTTGCCGTTCAAGGAATAGGTGGATTAGGGCATCTGGCCATACAATTTGCTCATAAAATGGGAATGAGAACTATCGCTCTAAGTACTACAGATGACAAAAAAGAGCTTGCTATGGAGCTAGGAGCAGATCATTTTATTGCCACTAAAGATCAAGATGCTGTAGAACAATTACAAAAACTAGGTGGTGCAGATCTTATAGTCGCAACAGCACCGCACGCCGATGCTATTTCTAGCGTTATTGATGGTCTAGGAATTGATGGTACCATGTTACTTATAGCAGCTGCTGGCGATGACGTAAAAGTATCCCCATTACAATTATTACAAGCTAGAAAATCATTAAAAGGTTGGCCTAGTGGTGTTGCTCCAGATAGTGAGGACACTTTAAAATTCAGCTCGCGTACTGGCGCATTACCTATGATAGAAGAATTTTCTTTAGATAATGCAAAAGAAGGTTTTGATAAAATGATGAATAATGAATTGCGATTTAGAGGAGTGATTAATATGTCTAAATAGATCAACGTTTTAAAGCATAAAAAAAAGAGCCTCCTAAGAGGCTCTTTTTTCTTTTTATAGTGTTAGAATTATTTTACAATCAATTTGAAGGACCTTATCTGATTCTCCACTTTAACGCGTACTATAAATATACCGGTAGTATCAATAGTAAATTCATTATTATTTAATTGAGTCTTTAATAGTCTACCAGATAGATCATATACCAGTAGCTCATCTACTTCAAGGCCATTATTGTTTATAAAGAAACGGCCTGTTGAAGGATTAGGGTAGATGTTTAAATTTTTATAAACCACATCTTCATTACTCGCTGTGTTATCAAACGTATGCATACCTAGGTCACTAGAATAGTCTTGAGCAAAAATGTTCCATTCTCCCGCTTTATCAAATGTAGTATTAGGTCCTGTGATATTAGGTTTTCGCACTAGGGTTTCGTTCTGTATATCATCTGCATTGCTATTAGGATCACCTACAAGATCCAGTAAAATTCCTGCTTTAAATAATCCAATGGCATCATTACCGTTAAAGTTTAAGACACTGCTGCTACCTAATAACAAATCAGCCTCAGCAAGAATAGCAGCATTTGCATTTCCTCTAGCTAGTACATAAACCTCTTGATCTTGTAGCGTTCCAGATAGCGTTTCTGTCACGTTCCAAGTTCCGCTTCCATTTTGACTTAACTGGATAGAATAGTCTGCAAGATTTACTGAAGAGCCTGTAAAGTTTGCTATTTCTATAGCTTTATTATTTCCGCCACCTTCAATATATTCAGATATGAATAATTCTGTTGCAGCACCAGATGGTATTTGAACATTAAGGCTTGTTCTTGTAT
>CAZBCH010000215.1:0-8465 GCA_964490235.1 uncultured Flavobacteriaceae bacterium
GAATCACGGTTATGATGCTAAGAACGACAAATATGTAGACATGCTTAAGGAAGGAATCATTGATCCTAAAAAAGTAACTCGCGTCGCGCTTGAAAATGCAGCCTCTGTTTCTGGAATGATTCTTACTACAGAGTGTGCTCTTGTAGAAATTAAAGAAGATGGACCAGCAGGTGGCGGCATGCCAGGTGGAATGCCAGGAGGCATGGGCGGAATGATGTAAGATCATTCATCTGATAATTTTAAAAGCGATCTCAGAAATGAGGTCGCTTTTTTTTGTTAAAGTATCTCAGGCTAAACATTAAAATACGCCAAATGACCTATTGAACGCGATAAGCAAAACCATCTAACTTTGAGGATAATCAATTTCTCATGAATAAGTTCTTGTTTTGCTTCTTAGTATTCAGCGGTATGGCATCGTTCGGTCAGAATCCTGACGACCGCTACTTCCCTCAAGATGTTGATGACCATTTTAGCTACAAAAATCTTTATGCGACCAACTCCAGTTTTGAAAATAGAATTAAGAACGCAAACATTTTATTGGAACGTTATGACGATCCAGAAATGGCGGTCTCAAAGTTGGCTTACGCGCTTTTAGGCACTAAACAGCAAGATAAAGCGTTGCCTTACGCAATCATGGCTTATGGCGCAGGCACACTTAATGCCGGCATGATGGTGGACATGTACAATCTTTCCATTCAGCTCAAGAATATCAGTTTTAATGACAAGACTTTTAAAGCGATGGTGCTAAGCAGTATGGTGAAACCTGAATCTGTATCGGCAGAATCTACGGTGAACCGAGCTCTCAACCACTACGCTAGCTACCCTGAGTACCGTAAGATTGTCTCTGCTAATCTAAATAGTCTCGGTGATCTCAAGAAAAGCTATCAAGACATTGCCATCCAGATCAGCGAATTAATCAACACAAAAGCTGATTACTCAACCATCAAGGCCCAAAATAAATTAACCGCTTACTTCAACAGTTTCAAGACGGCCCATGACACACAATTAATTGATGAGGTGATCTATACGCAGCTGCTTCAGCGCCTGGCTCTTTTCATGGAAATTCATGATCTGGAAGATAAAACGATCCAGAATGAAATGTTAGTCACGCTTTCGCGAAAGCGGAACAATCCACAAGCACAGTATAAACTGTACAAGATTTTTAGTGAGTTGAATAGATCGAGCAATCCTCAAAGTGTCATCGAGGCAGCAAACGTTTTTATTTCACAGCCTCAAAACTTTTTCCAGCCACAGCAAGATCAGATGTATCTAGATATTCTTGCAGCTGCAAACCGTACCAATAACTCGACTTTGACCAAATCGATTCTTGACAAGAGGGAATCGCGACTGTTCAGTATTTTGAATCCGCATGATAAGATGGCCTATCTGGTTTATTACATTGCTTTTTATGCTAATTCACACCCAGAAAAAGGAAAGAGCTATTACGAGGAGTTCAAATCGCTGGCTCAAAAGCATAATCGGCTAGACCACTATCAAAAACAAATTGATATCTACGATGTGCAATTTGGGTTGAAAAATGTATACATGGAGTCAGATGCTCAACTACTCTATTCTCAAGCCCTAAACAAGCTGCGAGACATGAATTATGCGGCCATGATTCCACTTTTAGGACTTGCTCACACAAAAGTCAAAAATGAATTACAAGAGGGCTCTGACAAAAGCCTAGTTCAAAAGCGATCTCTATATAAAAACATCTTAACCACTCTTGCAGGGGCATTGGTAAAAAACAGCAGGTATGCTGAAGCATTAGAAATTGCAGAAGAATTTAAAAACGCAGAGCTCAATGAAAAGCTCAACAGTGATCCGACTAAAAAAGTAACGATTAAGGAAATTCAGGAGGTGCTGAAACCAGACGAGGCGATGCTGTATTACTTCTCACCAAATACCCAAACTCCCGATGGTGTTTTTGTTTTTGTGGTATCAAAAAAAGGTATCATCGGCGGATTCTTTGACGGGACAGCATTTGGTGCTGAGGCTTTGAGCAGGTATTCAAAACTCGCTAAATACACCGAGAGTAAATTAGCTAAAAAAGAGCTGCGACAACCTGTAAGTCTCAAACGAGCCAAATACAACAAAAACTATATTGCAGAACCTATAGACCAGCGCATCGCCCTAGAAATGTATCGCATGCAACTCGCGCCTAGTCAAGAGGACATGCCCTATCAAAACCATCAGGCGATGATGCGTATGAGTAAGCGCCTGAACCAGTACTACATACCAGAGAAAAGTCTATTAGAACCTTTCAAGAAATTGATCATAAGCCCAGCTGGGAATTTGAGTTTTATTCCCTTTGAAACTCTTACTCACATAATGACTGGGCGCATGTTGCTACAAGATTACGAGATCAGCTACATACCTAGCGCTAGCGTGCTGGTTTCCCTGCGCAAAGAGCCTAGGCAAAGTTATGAGAAGAATGTACTGGCTTTTGGTGACGCGACCTATTCCTTAAGAAAAGATCAAACTACAAAAGTGCAAAGCATAACTGATGTAAGAAAACTTCAGTTGCGCGTGAATGCCAGTATCGCTCAAGGTGAAAACCTAGACTACGCATTTGCAGCGTTACAAGGTGAGAAGCCCATGAACTATCTCATAGGAACCAAAAGAGAGGTACTAGCCATCGACTCATTAATTCCAAAAACCGATGTGCGATTGAAAGAAAAAATGACTGAAAACGAGCTCAAGCGCATGTCCAAAGCTGGCCAGCTTAACAAATACAAAGTCATCCACCTAGCGAGTCATGCATCGGTAAATCCGTATATTTTTGAACTGAGTGGTCTAGCCATGACCATTTTTCCCACACCACAAGAAGGAGAAGATGGGATGATAACAGTAAGCGAGATGGGTGAGCTGGACATGAATCCAGACCTGGTGATGCTTAGTGCTTGCGAGACAGGATTAGGCCGTATAACCTCAGGTGATACCGTACAAGGATTGAATAATGCGTTACTTAGTGCAGGAGCAAATGGAACTCTTACTAGTTTATGGCCCGTAAATGATTTTGCAACCAGTCTATTTGTACAAGAGTTCTACAAGCTAGTCTTTTTAGAAAACATACCATATAGTAGCGCTGTTACACAAATTAAAAGGCGTTTTGTTGCTGGAGAATTTGGTGAACAGTTGAGACACCCTAAGTATTGGGCGCCCTTTATTTATTATGGGAAGTAGCGTAATCCCAGATATACGACAGTTGCCTTATTGCTTTAGAAACTAAACAAATAGATTTTTGAACTATAATTTATACGATATGAAAACTCTATTTACATCATTCTACTTTATCACCTTATGCGTATTCGGTACAACCGCATATGCACAAACATGTCAAAATGGTGATTGTAAAAATGGCTATGGCATGATCAATCATGAAAACGTGGAATTTTACCACGGCTTTTTCACTGATGGAAAATATCATGGTGTAGGCTATTTACAAAATTCTAAAGGAGCCTACTATATGTCTCAATTTAAAAATGGTAAGGTAAATGGATATACTGTATATAATGAAACCGGCAACACTACAGGTGGTATTTTTATAAATGGAGTAAAGGAAGGTATACATTTAGAATTCCCCATGATACCTAAAACGATAAAGAGAATAGCGATCACATATGAAAATGGAAAAGAGATTTCTAGAGAAACAATAGTAGGAAACTTTAAAACACCTAATCCTTGTAAAGCTGGTGATTGCGATAATGGTTTTGGTATAAAAATGGACGGTATGATACTAACCACAGGCGTTTTTGAATTTGGAGATTTTAAGCACGGTCAAATTGTCGACGTTCGGGAAGGTGTAGAGAAAATGTTCTTATCTCCTAGCATTGATGACACGCAAGCTGACTATTTTGTTTACGAAAATATACCAGTAGAAAAGGGTAAAATGGAGGTAGCTTCTATTTATAAGGCTGGTAAAAACAATGGTGAATATATTGTTGTAAATATGGCATTAGGTCAGATGGGTGCAGCACTCTTCAAAGATGGTCAGACAGTAAAAAAATATGATGTAAAATAAATTTTATTATTAAAATATAGTTTTTACCAAGGATATTCTGGCGTAAATTTCACTTCTCATCTAGTTATCAAAGCCATCTCATAAAGGGTGGCTTTTTCATTTCTCGCTTTCGCGAAAGCATTATCACCAAAACTTAATGGAAATTTTATAGAACGTTGTAAAAATTAGCTTCTAGTTAACGCCTTGTTAAGAAATAATGAATTTTATGATAATATATTTAGGCATCAATTAAAAATTCTAACTAAATGCGTACAATTAAAATGTTGATGATGTTGCTCCTTGCAGCGTCTGTCACAACTAGCTGTTCTATTTTCCAAGGAAAAAAGAAAGCTCCAGCAAAAAAAACTGCTTCGGCTAAAAAGCCTAAAAAGGGTGATATTCAACCTTATTCTAAGGTAATCACGAAAGAAGCAAAAAGTGATGAAGGTCTTTTTACTGTTCATCAGGTAGATGATAAATATTTCTATGAAATCCCTGACTCTCTTTTTGAAAGAGAAATGCTTATGGTAACTCGTATAGCAAAAACAGCATCAGGTTTAGGTTTTGGTGGTGGAAAACAAAATACACAAACGTTAAGATGGCAAAAGAAAAACAAAGATGTTTTGTTGAGAGTAGTTTCTCATCAAGTTGTAGCAGCAGACTCTTTACCAGTTAGCATCGCCGTTGAAAACTCTAATTTTGAACCTATACTTTATTCATTTCCTATAAAAGCGATTAAAAAGGATAGTGTAACTAATAATACTGTTATTGACGTAACAGATTTCTTTACAAAAGATGTTCAAGCGATAGGTTTTCCACAAAGAGCAAGAAGGAATTACAAGGTTAGTAGACTTGATGCTTCAAGATCTTATATTGACACCTTACGATCCTATCCTCAGAATATAGAATCTAGACACGTGAAAACTTATTTTTCTAGTGAGCCTCCTTCAAATAGTAGTGTGCAATCAATTTCTCTCGAATTGAGTAACTCGATGATACTTTTGCCTAAGGAGCCAATGAAAAGACGTTACTTTGATCAACGTGTGGGATGGTTTGCTAGAGGGCAACAAGATTATGGGCTAGAAGACCAAAAAACAAAAACGGTTACTTATTTAGATCGATGGAGACTAGAGGTTAAGGATGAAGACATTGCAAAATTCAAAGCTGGCGAATTAGTCGTTCCAAAGAAACAGATTGTTTATTATATCGATCCAGCTACACCAGTAAAATGGAGAAAATACATTAAACAAGGTATTGAAGACTGGCAAGTTGCTTTTGAAGCCGCTGGTTTTAAAGAAGCTATCATTGCCAAAGATGCTCCTACTAAAGAGGAGGATCCAGACTGGAGTCCAGAAGATGTACGTTATTCTACTGTAAGATATTTAGCATCTCCTATTCCTAATGCAAATGGGCCTCACGTAAGTGATCCTCGCTCTGGAGAGATTCTAGAAAGCGATATTAACTGGTACCACAATGTTATGACTTTATTACATAACTGGTTCTTTATTCAAACAGCGGCAATAAATCCTGATGCTCGCATGAATCAATTTGATGATGCCGTTATGGGACGTCTAATTCGTTTTGTAAGTGCTCATGAAGTAGGACATACTCTAGGATTACCTCATAACATGGGTAGCTCGATTGCATATCCAGTGGAAAAATTGAGAGATCCTGAGTTCACTAAAAAATATGGTACTGCACCTTCTATTATGGATTACGCGCGTTTTAATTACGTAGCTCAACCAGAAGATGGTGATGTAGCATTAATGCCTAACATAGGACCATACGACAAGTATTCTATTATGTGGGGTTACAAGCCTATTTTAGATAAAACTGCAAAGGAAGAAAAAAGTGTTCTTGACTCATGGATTCTTGAAAAAGCTGGTGATCCTGTTTATAGATTCGGTCGTCAACAAGGTAGCGTAATAGATCATACTTCTCAAACAGAGGATTTAGGAGATGACTCTATGCGAGCTAGTGAATATGGTATCAAAAACTTAAAGCGTATTGTACCTAATTTAGGAAAATGGACTGGTGAAGAAGGAGAAAATTATGATGAATTAGAGAATATGTACGGTCAATTAGTTGGTCAGTTCAATCGTTATATGGGTCATGTTACTGGAAATGTAGGTGGAGTTAAAGAAACTTACAAGGCTTACGGACAAGAAGGTGCAGTCTATGAACACGCTTCTAGAGATAAGCAAACACGTGCGATGGCTTTCTTAAATGAACAACTTTTTGATACTCCGGAATGGCTCATCGATCAAGAAATATTTAATAAAATTGAGTCTGATGGTGGGATTGAAAGAATACGTGGTATTCAAGTAAGAACTTTAAATAGCTTATTAGACTTTGGTCGCATGGCCCGTTTAATGGAAAATGAAGAAGTGAATGGTAAAGATGCTTATGGTTTATTAGAGATGATGACTGACTTAAGACAAGGCCTTTTCAAAGAACTACCTAGAGGTAGAACAATAGATCGTTACCGTCGTAATTTACAGCGTGCGTATGTAGAGAGACTAGAGTTTATAATGAATAACGAGCAGCCTAGAGTTCCAGCAGCATTCAGAAGATTTGTTTCTCAAAGCTCTGTAGATGTAGCACAAAGTGACATAAGACCTATTGTACGTGCAGAATTAACTACTCTTAGAAGAGATGCAGCAAGAGCAGCAAATCGTACAAATGATAGACTTTCTAAAATTCATTTGTTAGACTTAGTAGAGCGAATAGATATGATTTTAGACCCTAAGTAATTAGATTATAAGTGTATATCAAAAGCCGATTCTGAAAAGAATCGGCTTTTTTATGGAATTATTACTCCTGTGTAAACTTAATAGTTCAATGAACTAATTTGCTTTTTTAGAAATAAAGTAAAATCCAGGTACTAAAATAAAAAGGAATATAGGGTGTATCAAAAACCTTCTGATATAGAAAACACCCATTTTAACCCATTCATAATCGAGATTTACACATATTATAAAAGCAGCACTTAAGATAATAAAAGCAAAGAGATACACCCATAATGCAGCCTTTATGAATGTTCTTTTTCTGTAAAGAAACCATATAATGACTAATGAGAGAATTAGATTAAGAATGTATCTAAAAATAGTAGATATATAATAATCAACTAAATTTACATCTGGCAAATCAAAATTTTGAAAATTACTTTTAAAATAATCAATAAACGGATCGTAAAAAAGCACGTTTTCAAATATCCTAATAGAAATTAATGCTACTAATGCGAGCGTAATAAAAAAAATAGAACTAGCTTTTTTCAACACGATCTGTTTTAATATCCTTAATCCAAAAAATCCATAATAATACCACTGCGCCATAAATTACAGATGGAAAAACAATATCATGTGCCACATCTGAATAATCACTATAGCTATAAAATATTATTCCTAGAATAACCAGCCTAATAAGGTTCACACAATAAATAAACAAGATTCCAAACAGAATAAATAAGATTGTTTTCTTAAAACCTCTAGAGAATGCTACCACAAACGCTGTATAAAGAATCATGACACTAATAGCGTTACAACCTTCAATGACTCTAAAAAGAATTGACTCATCAATAAAAACTAATACAGAAGGATGGTTAATTGAATTTAAGGTTTGCGCATTATAACCTAGCAAAACTAATAACTCCTGAGTTTGGTAAGCAATTTGTGCCGTAACTGGATCTGGATACCATTGTGAACTCCAATTAACGTCTAAAAAAAAGTAGTATAAAATTGAAAAGCCTATATATAGCAACGCAAATGTTGCTACAAATTTAAAAATAGGATAATAAGGCTTTAATGATTTCAAATATTTTAATTTTAAAACAAAGTTAGCCAATAAAACAAAACCATAACCTAGCTTTGCAACCTTAAAATTTATGCGATGAAAATAGCTGATTTGAAACCAAAGGTTTTACAGATTTTGCAACAACCAGAATTACCGATAAATGATAAAATGCAGGCTGTTTGTGATTTATTACAGTCCAATATTTCTACATATGATTGGGTAGGTTTTTACATGGCCCATGAGACTGAACCTACATTGCATCTTTGGAATCAAGCAGGAGAACCTACAGATCATACTGTAATTCCCTTTGGGAAAGGAATCTGTGGACAAGTTGCGGTATCAAACAAAAATTTTGTAGTCGATGACGTGCACGCACAAGATAATTACATAGCTTGTAGTATCCATGTAAAAAGCGAGATCGTAATACCTATGTTTAAAAACGGTAAAAACATCGGGCAAATTGATATTGACAGTAACACAGCAAATGCATTTAACCAAGAGGATGAGCGTTTTCTAGAATGGATTAATGAACTAGTTGCTGCCCAACTTTAGGAATCCATTTAGAACTCGATTGCAAATTCATTATTTTACTACATTATAGTATTTTATTTGATTAAATTGCTGCCATGAATTACTTATCATATTTTGATGCAGGTTTAGGAGCAATGAT
>CAZBCH010000216.1:0-3475 GCA_964490235.1 uncultured Flavobacteriaceae bacterium
CTTGTTCCAAATTTGAACTGCGTTCCCACGCGACTATATTCCATACTGGTAATTTTTGCATTGAAGTCTATATTACCTTCCTCAACACGTATAAATGGAATAGGCATCATCGTTAGAATAGGAACTTCTAATTTCATCTCTTCAAAAACAGCTGGAACAGAAGAAATATCTTCGGTAGTAATGTCAAATTCACCACCAGTTCCTGCTCCTCCTATTCCAGGAACATCAGTAGCTGCTGTGATATTATTCGTTCCATCGGTACTGTAAGAAATTGTCAGTATTTCACCACCAGAATCTATGGTAGCAACTGTTACTGATAAACCTGAAACGCTTAAGACATCACCTACTTCGTAATCACTTCCACCAGTTTTCACGGTAATCTCGTCAAGCTTATCGACAACTCCTGGTTGATAAGGTTGAACCATTTTAGGGTATTTAAAGCTCACATAAATCGGCTCTCCCGGCGTAATTTCACCAGTCGTTTCATCCTCACTATCTGGTGTAAAACCTACACTTTTTACAAAATCTACCGTAGATAATGCGGCTTTACTTTGAGCATCTACTATTGCTCCTAACGGTCCTCCTATAAGAGATGAAAAGTTTAGGTCTGATAATTCTTGACCTGGGTTGTAATTTGATGGACTATTTGCCATAATACATATTTTTTAATTGGTCCCTACTCGTTGAAACAGGCTTTTCGGGCTCGACCTGAAATTGATCTCGTAGATCAATATGAGTGAAGGAGAAATTTCATGGAGCGCTGTTACCACGTTATCCATAATTACTGACAAAAGTTCTAGTTTTTGCCGATTCATAAAAGTGTCAATCCATGATTGGTAGCTTTGAAACGATAAGCTTTTGAATTTTAAAAAATATTCACCGATTCATGTCTAGTTTAAAGGAAAGAAAAGCCGGGCAATTTCTCGCCGCGGCTCCTTCCCCTAAAATCGTATCTCTTAACTTTCAAAGAACAATGCAAATATGAATCGAATGAAAAGTTTACTAAAGCAGCATTTGAATATCGGTAGATTTCATTCTATCATCGGTAGTTTTTAAACTATTAAATTGCTGCCAGCTTGTCACTTTAACTGAATTGGTACAAGGCTTGAAATGGGCATTGTGTTATTGTATTGTTCGCTTTCGCGAAAGCGGACTAATTAATAGTTTTAAATAGAATAAAATAATATTATGTCACAAAAAGGAACCATTAACGTAGCGGTAGAAAATATTTTCCCGCTTATTAAGAAGTTTTTATACAGCGATCACGAGATTTTCTTAAGAGAACTCGTTTCTAATGCTACTGATGCAACTCTTAAATTACAGCACCTTGCTAGAATAGGAGAGGCTAGCGTGGAGTTAGGTGATCAAAAAATTGAGATTAAAATCGATAAAGAAGGTAAAAAATTACACATTATCGATCAAGGTCTAGGTATGACTGAAGATGAGGTGCAAAAGTATATTAATGAAGTGGCTTTTTCTGGTGCTGAGGAATTCCTAGAAAAATATAAAGATACAGCAAAGGATAGCGGTATTATTGGACATTTTGGTTTAGGTTTTTACTCTGCTTTCATGGTTGCAGATCAGGTAGAAATTATCACCAAGTCTTTTAAAGATGAACCAGCGGTGCACTGGACTTGCGATGGGTCTCCTAATTATACGATCGAGCCAGCAGAGAAAGAAAACTTTGGTACCGAGATAATTCTTCACATCTCTGACGATGAAACCGAGTTTCTAGAAGAAAGCCGCATTAAGGAGTTGCTTAACAAGTATAATAAGTTCATGCCAGTGCCTATTAAATTTGGTACTAAAACTGAAACTTTAGAAAAGCCAGAAGGAGCAAAAGAAGATGATCCAGCACCTACTCAAGAAGTAGATAATATTATTAATAATCCTAATCCAGCATGGACAAAGCAGCCAGCAGATTTAGAAGATCAAGATTATAAAAATTTCTACCGCGAGTTGTATCCTATGCAATTTGAGGAGCCGTTATTTAATATTCACTTAAATGTAGATTATCCTTTCAACTTAACGGGAATATTATATTTCCCTAAAATGACACAGGATTTAAATGTGCAAAAGGATCGTATCCAGCTGTATCAAAATCAGGTTTTTGTTACGGATAATGTAGAGGGAATTGTACCAGAATTCTTGACTATGTTGCGTGGTGTGATCGATTCACCTGATATACCACTTAACGTTTCTCGTTCTTACTTGCAGGCAGATGGTGCTGTAAAAAAGATCTCTAGTTACATTACTCGTAAAGTAGCAGATAAATTGAAGAGTCTCTTCAATGAAGACAGAAAAGCCTTTGAAGAGAAGTGGAACGATATTAAGATCGTGATTGAATACGGAATGTTGAGTGAAGATAAATTCTTTGATAAAGCAGATAAATTTGCCTTGTACCCAACTGTAGACGGCGATTATTACTTATGGGATGAGCTAGTTGAGAAAATTAAACCAACTCAAACTGATAAGGACGATAAAACGGTTATTCTTTATGCATCTAACAAAGAAGAACAGCACTCTTATACAGCGGCAGCAAAGAAAAAAGGTTATGAAGTGTTGTTGCTAGATTCACCTATCGTATCTCATTTGATGCAAAAATTAGAAACTTCTAAAGAGAATATATCTTTTGTAAGAGTAGATGCAGATCATGTAGATAATTTGATCAAGAAAGAAGAAGAGCAAATTTCAAAACTTTCTGACGAGGAGAAAGAGACCTTGCAAAAAACGATTACAGAAACAATCGCAGACACTAGTTATACTGTTCAAGTTGAAGCGATGAGTAGCGATGCAGCTCCATTTATGATTACACAGCCAGAATTCATGCGTCGTATGAAAGAAATGCAGGCGACTGGCGGCGGCGGTATGATGGGCTTTGGTAATATGCCAGATATGTACAATCTTGTTGTTAATGCAAATAGTGATTTAGTACAATCTATCTTCAATGAAAAAGATGAAGAGAAGAAATCTGGATTGATACATCAAGCAGTAGACCTTGCAAAACTTTCTCAAGGATTACTGAAAGGTGAAAAATTGACTGAATTTGTCTCTAGAAGTTACGAGCTGATTAAGTAAAAGCAATTACTGCAAATTATAAAAGCTGTTTCCTTTACTAGGAAACAGCTTTTTTTATTAATTATTTTTAAATAAATAGAGTTATTCTCCAGAAAGATCGGTGCTTTCAAACGCACCTGCGTCTGGATCTGTAAGAGCTCTTGTCGTTCCAAAAATATCTAAAGATGTACTTGTACTAGGATTTGCGATTCCATTGGCGCCACCTGTATCATCAATTCTTAATTTAAAGGCATCTACATCTTCAAATAGTGGATCTACATTAAGAATACATTCCTGATATAAATTCACATTATTAAAATCGTAATCTGGTAAGCCATCAAAATTGTTTGAGAAATCGTTAAAACGAATCAAGGAATTCTCAAACTTAAAATTAAAAGCAGAAATCCCATCATCTAAT
>CAZBCH010000217.1:0-10186 GCA_964490235.1 uncultured Flavobacteriaceae bacterium
AAGCGCTTTAGAAAATTTTGGTGTACCTCAAGTTCTAGAACGTATTGTAGAAACACTACCTGTGTCACCAGCTTTCTATCCTAAAGATGCTTTAACTGATAAACCAGAGCGCTTTTTTGTTAATGAGAGCATTCGCGAGAAGATCTTAATTCACTACAAAAAAGAGATTCCTTACTCTGTAGAAATTGATACCGAAGAATTCTTTGAAGATGAAGACATCATCAGAATACGATCTGTCATCATGGTAGAACGTGAGACTCAAAAAGGAATTATCATAGGCCATAAAGGAGCTGCCATTAAACGTGTAGGAACTGAAGCTAGAAAAGATTTACAAAAATTCTTTGGTAAACAAGTTCATATTGAATTATACGTAAAAGTAAATAAGAACTGGCGTAGTGATGAAAAGCAGTTGAGACGCTTTGGTTATAAAGGAGATAATAAGTAATGCCCAATGGCTAAAATTGTGCACTCCTAAATTAAAAATCCTAAAACATTATTTTAAACTAAGGCTTTACTCTTAAGTTTACAGCAGCAACTAGATTTTCTACTGTTGCATGATCATTTCCACCAGCTGGCTCTATAGTAATATTGAGGCTTGTAGCGTTTGACATAATTACTGGATCGAGTATTTCTTTAGAATTCCTTTTCAAAACAGCTAGAGAAATCATTTCTCCGTCGACATCTGCCCAAAGCTGATAATCGTGTTCTTGATCTAGTTCAGGTAAATTATTAATTTCTACTTCTCCTCTATACTCGCTTCTATTATAATACGCAGTAGCTAGTAGCGTTTGAGCCTTTTGATTACCTTTAAGAATATACTTATCTGTATCTACAGATTTTAGATATGCGATTTCATCTTCAAGAGAACTCATTTCTTTAGTCGCAAAAGAGATTTCTCTTAATAGCTGCGCCTGCTCTTGTTCAATTGATGATAATTGCGTTTCTAGTATAGTATTCTGGTTATTCACATAAAGAAAGCCAGCTATACCTATTAAACCTATAAATATCGCGGCAAGATTTAACCAACTAAAAGAAGATGCTTTTTGATTTGCAGCTTCATCAGGAGTAGTTGAACGATCAATAGTTTTTAAAACCTCGCTCTTAAGGTTTTCTGGAGGTTGTTTTTGATACAACTTGCTTATCTCATGCAGTTCTTCTTGGAGCTTATCATAAGCAAATTTAATTTCTACATGGTTTTCAATGAAAGACTCAACTTCTTCTGATTGATACGGCTCAGTAGCGCCTATGACGTATTGTTCTAGTAAACCAGAGTCTAAAAAATCTTGTATCTTATTATCTTCCATCATTATAAACAGCTTATTATCATAATATAAAGCCCCATATTAATAGTACGTAATTCCTTTAAAGCATTACGCAATCTCGTCTTTAATGTTCCTAAAGGTAAGTTCAAGTAGTCAGCAGCCTCCATATGGGTCATTCCTTTAAAAAAAATTGATTCTAAAACCTCCTTATACTTGTTATCTAGACTTTTAATTTGAGCATGAATCAATTCCTTGTCTTCAATATCAATCCCACCTTCATTAGGATATACGTCTCGATTTTGGATTTGGATTTCTTTACTACTTTTCCTTTTTGCTTTTCTCAAGGCATCCAGTGCTGTATTACGAGCAATTTGAAAAAGCCATGTAAATAGTTTTGCTTTCTCAGGATTATAAGTGCTAGAGTTATTCCACACTTTTATTAATGATTCTTGTAATACATCACGAGCCATGGCTTCATTTCTAGTAATCTTAAGAATAACACCATAAAGAGTAGCGGCATATTGATCATAGATTAGTGAGATAGCACGCTCATCTTTTTCTATGAGTAATTCTACGATATGCTTTTCAATAAAACTCACTAAAATTCTTTTAACGTTTTTTTATCACTCGCCTAAAATCCAAATAGAAAAACCGAGCGTACAACCTAATGATCGATCAAATAAACAAAAATTTAATTTAAAAAAATTACAAAATGAAACTTACTCAAATTTTTACAGCATTATTATTTTTAGGCATCACCTCTTTTGCAACTGGTCAATGTCATAGTAAAAAACAAGTCAGCAACAATCATGACAGGCACAACAACCATGTTGTTGTCGTTAATAATTGGTCGTATCATGATAATGGAGACATTATAGACATTGCATTATCAGATAAGAAATTCAGCACATTAGTCGCTGCAGTAAAAGCAGCACAACTTGTTGAAGTATTAAAAGGAGACGGACCATTTACTGTTTTTGCACCTACAAACTCTGCCTTCAATAGATTACCTGATGGTACTGTAGACAACCTTTTAAAACCTAAAAATAAAAAACAACTACAGACTGTTCTTACCTATCATGTACTATCAGGAAAAGTAACCGCTAGCGACATCATTGAATCCATCAAAAGAAACGGCGGTGGTTTTATGACCACGACTGTTCAAGGAGATCCACTTTATGCTAGTTTACAAAACGGACAAGTTATTCTTCAAGATGCCCAAGGCCGCAAAAGCATCATCACAGCAACAGATATAGAGGCGAGCAACGGCGTCGTTCACGTAATAGATACTGTGATTCTACCTAAAAAATAAAGTAACCATTAATCCATTAAACAGTCTCTTTCCGTTTCTTGCGGTTAGAGGCTTTTTTATTGTTACGCTTTCGCGAAAGCGAGATTAAATTACAACATGTATTAAACATATAAATTACACCTATTAAAATGGTTTGGATAAACTGTAACATCTATAAAGTAAGTGACACTAACACTAAGAACCATAAAAATTCAATCACATGATTCTTAGTTTAAAGAATGTTTCAAAGACGTACGGTAATGGTGTAAAAGCACTTGACGATGTTTCTATAGATATAAATGCTGGGATGTTTGGTCTACTAGGGCCTAATGGTGCTGGTAAATCTTCATTAATGCGCACCATTGCAACCTTACAATCTCCAGATTCTGGAAGTATACATTTAGATGAACTAGATATTTTAAACAATAAGATTGAGTTTAGAAAAACCTTAGGCTATTTACCACAAGAATTTGGTGTATATCCTAAAATGAGCGCCAAAGATTTACTACATTATTTTGCCAGTCTTAAAGGAATCACCAGCAAGTCAGAACGTAATAAAATAGTAGAAAAAGCACTAGAAGTTACAAATTTAAGTGATGTTCAAGATAAGCATGTTGCTGGCTATTCTGGTGGTATGAAGCAGCGTTTTGGTATCGCTCAATTATTATTAAACAATCCTAAATTAATAATTGTAGATGAACCTACTGCTGGATTAGACCCTGCAGAGCGCCACCGATTTTTAAATGTTCTTAGAGAAATAGGGACTAACCATATCGTAATTTTTTCTACTCACATTGTAGACGATGTAAAAGAGCTTTGTACCGACATGGCGATTCTTAATGGCGGTAAAATACTAGCACAGTCTACTCCTAAACAAATGGTAGCTACACTCGCTGGCAAAGTATGGACTACAACGGTAAATCGTGATGCTATTGAAGAAATGCAACGCACGCACAATGTAATATCTTCCAGTTATAATGAAGATAATAATCTCAATGTACGTGTTTATGGTGAAAGCAGTCCAGGCGCTGAATTTTCACCAGCAACAGCAAGTTTAGAAGATGTGTACTTCACAACTTTAAATCATAACAGTGAAGTTGCACCTCTAGAAATCGCATAATTATGTTTACAACCATATTTTCACACGAGATAAAAACGTGGTTTAAGAAGCCTCTTTTTTACATATTTGCAGCGATTTTCTTTTTATTAGGTGGTATAATCATGGCGGTTGCCACAGGTGTGTTCAGTAGCGATAATGTTACGGTAACAAGCAACTCATACCTCAACAGTCCGTATACTATATCCCAACTTATTGCACAGATTGCTTTACTTGCCTATCTATTGATACCTAATTTTACAGGAGCGACTATTCACAGGGACTTTAAGAACAATATGCATAATGTATTGTACTCTTACCCTATTAAAAAAATAGAATATTTGCTAGCTAAATTTCTAGCTGGCTTTTCAATAAACTTATTAGTAATAAGTGCATTGATATTAGGCTTAATTATAGGTAGTTATTTACCAGGATCTAACCCAGAATTGTTAGGCCCATTTATTTTATGGAATTACATTCAACCATTTCTGGTTATAATTATTCCTAATGTTCTTTTTTACAGTGCCATAGTATTTGCGATAATAGTCTTTACACGTAATATGAACATAGGCTTTATGACTGTTCTTACTTTGATTATTATACAACTTATAACTACTTCTTATGTAGAACAGGTAGAAGATCCTTTCTGGCTGGCCATGGCAGATCCATTAGCAAATGTGGCTATAAGTGAGGAGACAAAATACTGGACACCGGTAGAACAAAATGAACTTACAATTCCGTTTTCTGGAATGATCATGTGGAATCGTATTCTATGGGCTGGTATTGCTCTACTAATCTTAGGATGGGTTGTTGCCCGATTCAAATTTGCTCAAAACGCACTTACTGTAAGCCTTTTTAAGAGAAAATCTCAACGCATTACTAAGGAAAATAAAAGTGGCGTTAGTAAGGTGATCATGCCTATAGCAAAGACTGATTTTTCTTTCACTGGAAAATTAAAAACATTATGGCATCTTGCAAAAAGTGATACCAGATACATCATTTATGGCTGGCCATTTATCATTATATCATTTCTAGCCGTTGTGCTTACCATGGTTTTAATGTTCAATACTGGTTTATTATTTAATACCAGCATTTTACCTAAAACTTGGGTCATGCTTGCAGAGCCTGCAGGTTATATAACTTTATTTAGTTATTTGCTCATTCATTTATACTCAGGATTCTTAATGGATCGTGCACAAGCTGCCCACATTAATCAAATAGTAGATGTAACGCCTACTCAAAACTGGGTGTTTTTGCTATCTAGGTTTGTTGCTCTATTTCTAATGGTAGCCAGTTTACAAGTAGTTCTTATTGCATGTGGATTAACTTATCAAACTATAAGCAACTTTACTGACTATCAATTTGATTTATATCTATTCCAGACGTTTATGTTGAACGTATGGAGTTTCATTCCTTGGATTTTAATGGCATTATTAGTCCATACATTGATTAAAAACAAATGGTTAGGACTTGCTGTTTTGTTGATAATTGCCGTTGCTATACCTTTAGTACAATCAGCTATAGGCGTGACACAAGCCATTTTTGACTTTAATTCTGTAAGTGCTCCTAGCGCGTCAGACTTTATGGGTTACGGTAATGCATTGCCTCAATTTTATACCTATCGCGTTTATTGGATATTGTTTGGGATCGTACTTACTTGTATTGCCTTACTATTCTACAGACGTGGTATGAGCACAGATGTTAAAGGACGTCTCGCTTTTGCGAAAGCGAGATCAACAAAAACATTAAACACGGTTGCGGCAATGTCTTTAATAGGATTTCTAGCCATAGGTGGTTACGTATGGAAAATCAATAATGTAGATAATGAAATTCTATCTGGTAAAGAAGTGGAAGAATTACGTGTCAACTTTGAAAAAGATTTAGGGAAATATGATGGTATACCGCAGCCTAGATTGATAGCAGTGAACACGTTTATGGATATGGTTCCAGAAACTAGAGATTTTAAAGCTGGCGCTACTTATACGATGACAAATCAAAGTAATAGTGCAATAGACACGCTACATGTAAATCTGTCTGATTATCCTACCGAAATAATACTGGATCGCGAGGCAAAAATCGTTTATGATAATGAAGATTACAATTACCGAATGTATGCTTTTGATACAGCTATGCAACCTGGTGATACGTTAATTTTTAAGTTCACAACAGAGAATGAACCTAATAGATTTCTAGACAATAAATCTCCCATAAATACTAATGGAACCTTTGTTAATCAGAGTATATTTCCTTCTATAGGATACAACGATGCCTTTGAACTGCGCAATGTGAAGGTAAGAGAAAAGTACGATTTACCTCCTAAAGATAGATTGCCAGCACCTGACGCTCCTGGAGCAACAGATAATAATTATATAGGCGGTGCCAGCGACTGGATAGATTTTGAAGCAACAGTAAGCACTAGTCCAGATCAGATTGCAATCGCACCTGGATACCTTATCAAAGAATGGGAAGAAAATGGGCGCAGGTATTTTCATTATAAAATGGACTCTAAAATCCTTAATTTCTATTCCTTTTTAAGCGGTAAATACGAGGTAAAAAGAGAAATGCACAATGGTATTAATCTGGAAATTTATCATCATCCAGATCATACCTATAATCTTGATCGCATGATGGAAGGTTTAAAACAAGGGCTTGATTATTACAACGATAACTATACACCATATCAGCACAGACAGGCGCGTATTATTGAATTTCCTAAACAGTACGGTAGTTTTGCACAAGCTTTTGCAAATACGATTCCTTTTAGTGAACGAGTAGGTTTTATTGCAGATGTAGATGAAGAAAAGAAAGATGCGGTAGATTATGCGCTAGCTATAACAGCTCATGAACTGGCACACCAGTGGTGGGCACATCAAGTAATAGGTGCAAAAGCAAAAGGCATGACATTACTTTCTGAAAGTATGTCAGAATATAGCTCGCTTAAAGTACTTGAAAAAGTATACGGCAAAAACCAAATGCGCAAATTCCTGAAAGAATCTATGGAAGGCTATTTAAGCGGTCGTACCAATGAAACTATAAAAGAAAATCCGCTGATGTATAATGAAAACCAACAGTACATTCATTATCAAAAAGGATCTGTTGTGTTATATGCCATGAGCGACTATCTAGGAGAAAAGAAGTTTAATGATGTAGCAAAACGTTTTGCAGAGAAATATCAATTTAAATCTGCTCCATATCCTACAGCTCCAGAATTTGTAGAGGATTTAAGAGCAGTAACTCCAGATTCTTTGCAGTATTTAATTAAAGATATGTTTGAAACCATAACTCTATATGATAACGAGGTAACTGATGCCACTTATCAAAAAGTGAGCGATGATAAGTATCTAGTAAATATAAATAGTCTGGTAAGTAAATACAGATCGTATAAGAAAGGTAAAAAAAGTTACTCCTCAATATCAGGTGACAGTTTAAGTTTTACTCCTAAAGATTCAAAAGACGCTATATCGTCGTTACCTCTTGCAGATTATATTGAGATAGGAATCTTTGGCGAGGAAGATCCAGAAACTGGAGAAGAAGATGTTTTATACTTAGAAAAGGTAAAAATTACTGAGATTGAAAACAATCACATTATCGTAGTTTCTAAAAAACCTGTAGAAGTAGGAATAGATCCTTATTATAAATTGATTGATAGGAAGACTAGTGATAATCGTAAGAAAGTTAATATTGTGAGTGACAAGGAGAAGATACAAACAGGTCCAGAAGCAAAAAAATCTTAATCGGTTTATTCTCTTTTAAAATGATAAACGCCATCTACACAGATGGCGTTTTGTTTTAACAAACTTGTGCAACAAATAACCACTTTGCATATTATCTTTAAAGTTATGAAAGTACTACTCACAGGAGCAAACGGTTATATAGGAGTGCGCTTACTTTATGAACTGCTTAAAGAAGATCACAAGGTAGTTTGCGCAGTGCGCAATGCTGCCAGACTTTCTGTTCCTCAAGAAATAAAAGATCAAGTCGAGATCATCGAGTTAGATTTCCTTAAACTAAAACCAGAACAAGAATTACCAAAGGATATTGACGCCGCTTATTATTTGATTCACTCAATGACATCAAGTACTGACAATTTTGATCAAATGGAAGCAGATAGCGCTCATAGCTTTGTAGAACTGATCAATAAAACCAACTGCAAACAGGTTATCTACCTTTCAGGAATAGTGAATGAAGATCAATTGAGTAAACACTTGCTTTCGCGAAAGCGTGTTGAGGACATACTTTATACAGGTAATTATAATCTTACAGTATTAAGGGCAGGAATTATCGTAGGCAGCGGTAGTTCCTCTTTTGAAATCGTACGTGATCTATGTGAAAAACTTCCTGTAATGATCACTCCTAAATGGGTAAACACAAAGACCCATCCTATAGCAATACGTAACGTAATGAGTTTTTTAATAGGTGTTCTAGGAAGAGAAGACTGTTACAATCAAAGCTTTGATATAGGAGGCAAAAGCATCTTAACCTATAAAGAAATGATGACCGGTTATGCGCAAAATAGAGGATTAAAGCTATACATTTTTACAGTTCCTGTAATGACTCCTAAATTAAGTTCTTACTGGCTCTATTTTGTAACCAGCACCAGTTATAAGCTGGCTCGAAATCTGGTAGACAGCATGGCGATAGAGGTGATTGCTTCAAAAAATGATCTTGCACAGCGTTTGAATATTGAACTCTATGATTACCAGCAAGCGCTAGATATGGCATTTGCAAAAATTGAACAAAATCAAGTAGTGAGCAGCTGGAAAGACTCCATGGTAAGCGGTAGGTTTAAACGCAGCTTGAATAAATATAAAAAAGTACCTAGCTATGGATGTCTTAAAGATGCACAAAAACTAGAAACCAATGATGCAAATGCTGCTCTAGAACGCATCTGGTCCATAGGTGGTAAAAATGGTTATTATTATGCTACATTTCTATGGAAAATACGAGGTGCACTAGACAAATTATTTGGTGGCGTAGGATTAAGACGTGGTCGTACTAATTCTGACAAGATTTATGCTGGTGATGCTCTAGATTTTTGGCGCGTTCTTGTGGCTGACAAGGAAGAAAAACGATTATTACTCTTTGCTGAAATGCGCGTTCCTGGAGAAGCCTGGCTTGAATTTGAAATAGATGAAAATAACGTAGTGCATCAAACTGCAACTTTTAGACCGCGTGGAATCTGGGGAAGATTATACTGGTTTTCTATGTTGCCTTTTCACTACTTTATTTTTGCCGGAATGTTAAGGCATATTGCCACCGGAAAATAAGAATAGTTTTGAACTTGAAAAGCTAATAATCGTACTCTCGATAGACAATACGATAAATGTAAAAAATACACTTCATGAAACCGATTTACTTTCTCCTGATCTCGTTTTTTATAATAATAGGATGTTCTTCTAACAAATATGACACAAATGACAAAGAACTAGACATGGTTTATAAAATGATGCAAGGCAGCTATGATAGTAGTTTACAAAGCAAAGTAGACTCTAGTTATTATAATATTTCTTTAGAGATGCATCCCGTATGGAAAAATAGTGGTGAACGATGGTTATATGTAGAGCAAGCGCTCACTTCTCAAAAAGACCAACCGTATAGAGTCAGAATGTACCGATTACTACGTAATGAAAATAATGAAATTGTAAGCGAGGTCTATACGATACCTAATGAAAAACAATACTACGGTAAGTTCAAAAAGCCTAAAGCTTTTAAATACTTAACACCTGATTATTTAGAGAAAAGACAAGGTTGCGAGGTTGTATTAACAAAAGACACTAATGGTTTTTATTCTGGTGGCACAGGTAAAAGTAGTTGTTTGAGTACTATGAATGGTGCTAGTTATGCTACAAGTCTTGTGAAAATAAGTAAGAACCAAATCATTTCTTGGGACCGAGGATTTGATAAAGATGGTAATCAAGTTTGGGGAGCAGAAAAAGGCGGTTATATTTTCATGAAAGGCTCGCTGAGAAATCTAGACATAGGAGATATCAATTTAGATTGATTTTAATGAAATAGTTTGAATATAAAAAGGAGCTTAAAAGCTCCTTTTTATATTCCATTCTTGAGTCAAAGTGATATCAGCTCTTAGGCAAAAACACCTCAGCCATCATACACCTAACAGAGCCACCTCCTAGGGTTTCAATTGTCTCTATAGATGGATGTAAGATTTTATTGTAACTCTCTAGTTTCTTGATTTGATCTGCACTTAACGATTTATAAGCTTGATCACTCATGACAAGTAAACGTTCTCCTTTTGAATTATGAACTTGCATCATATTGCCAGCAAAGGAATTTACTTGATCTTCGGTAATTAAGATTACTTCTTTACCATCTTCCTTAAGATGCTTCAATACGTTCTTGCGCTCTTTTTTATCATCAATACAGTCTAAACAAATAACTGCATATTGCTCACCTAAAGCCATCATAACGTTTGTATGATAGATAGGTAAACGTTTATCATCTACTGTTTGATAGGCTGTAAAAATAACTGGAGTATATTCAAAATCTTCACAAAACTCAATCATGAGTTCCTCATCT
>CAZBCH010000218.1:0-1553 GCA_964490235.1 uncultured Flavobacteriaceae bacterium
TTCTTATTCAATACAGCTTTTAACAGCTCTCTGTTGTAAGGCTGTTTTTTAATAGTATGAGAAAAGAAAAAGTATTTCTTATTTGGTATTAAAGCGTCTATAGGTACTTCTTTCACACCTATCATTACATCTGCTTCAGAAATATCATCTGTAACCGTTATACCATGAGAGACATACTGCTCATCTGTAAAAATTCTTATAGGTGAAGACTCTACTATGAATTCCGCTTTCGCGAAAGCGAGATTCAAACGATTTAATTGCTCTGGAGTAAATACCACTCTCCTATCTGGCGGATTTTTTCTTTCTCTGATGATGGCAAATTTCATGGTTGTATTTTAATGTAGCAATATAAGGAAATCAAGTAAAACCTATCTATGAGGAAAAATAGTAAATGAGTCGGGAAATATGATTCAAATTTGAAGGTTGATATGAATGCATCTTTGCCATGTAATTAAATATAACCGCCTAATAACAAGGCATAAAAAACAATATCATGAAAAAAGTAATCGCATTTTTAACCATCGCTCTAGCATTAACAGCAACGTCACAAGCACAACACAGTATGAAGAAAGATAAAATGATGGATGCTCCTATTAAGACTATTGCTTTAGAACAAGTAGCTGGTGAATTTGTACAGAAAGAAATTAAAGTCAATCCTGGAACTTATGTATTTACAGTTACTAATAATAAAGTAGGACATGATGTAGGTTTTGTGCTCGTTAAGAAAGGAGATGATATTTCTAACCCAAAGAACCATATTCAAACGGCATATGTAACGCAAGCGGTGGCAACTGGTCAGACACAATCATCGCAGGCAACAACATTGAGTGCAGGTTCTTACTATTACTTTTGCCCATTAAACCCTACAGCAACAGATAATTTATTAATTGTTGAGTAACTCTATATAATTCCCCATAGATATAGAGTTTACTTATGATCCCAACTCGCTGGTGAGTTGGGATTTTTTTATTTCTTTTATCATAGTTTTTAATGTTGTTAACGTGGCTAATAATTATATTTGCAGTGTATTTTATTTAAACGTTTTAGTTTGATTTAAAGTACTATAATTTGGGGTCGACTGGTTTTGACAGCGAGACCGACTTGATTGTAAGCATGTAGAGCGCTGGAACATAGCTCTTAAATATCATGATTCACACTTTTTTAAACGGCGAGAATAACTACGCCCTAGCAGCATAATCTGAATTATAGTAAGATGTGCCTCGGCTCGTAAGACGAGCATGCAGGAAGTTCCTCAAAGGCCTTGGTTTACGGCACTTGATTTAGGGACTTCGTAAAAGTAAACCTATCCTCAATAGGGCTTTGATGTTGAGGAGAAATTTTATTGAAGACAAGCGTTGCTTTGGTAGTTTCTAACCGGTGTAACGACTGAAATCAAATGGAAACTAAACATGTAGAAAGCGATGAATTCGCTCGTTTGGACGAGAGTTCGATTCTCTCCGACTCCACTTTTAGCCTCTTAATCAATTGATTTAGAGGCTTTTTTGTTTTTAGTTGACAATATAGTTGACAATTATGGATTGTTGTTTATAACT
>CAZBCH010000219.1:0-3320 GCA_964490235.1 uncultured Flavobacteriaceae bacterium
ATTGCTGGTGCTGGTGGCGCAGCACATTTACCTGGAATGGTTGCTAGTTTATCACCGTTACCAGTAATAGGTGTCCCTGTAAAATCTTCTAACTCTATTGATGGATGGGATAGCGTTCTTTCTATTCTACAAATGCCAGGCGGCGTTCCTGTTGCAACTGTTGCACTTAATGGAGCAAAAAACGCTGGTATTCTTGCTGCCCAAATTATAGGAGCCACTCAAGAAGATGTACGTGATAGAATTATATCTTATAAACATGGACTCAAAGAAAAAGTGACTCAAGCTGCAGCGCAAATGCGTAAAAATGTCTAAAAGTTACCAGTTTACATCTATACTTATTATCGTATTAACCATTTCATGGTTTATTTATGAAATGATGCTGCGCCATCCAGTACAGTGGCATTATTTAACCGCTGGTGGTGTTAATTTTATCACCGCGATCATTATAAATAGACAGTTTACTAAAAAGGAATACAATTACTTAGGCATTATTCATGTGATGTTGATGGTAATCCTTTTTGGTTATGGCTATTTCTTCATTTAATTAATTTGTTTAAGTTTCATGATCAAAAGTTTAACAAAATTGTGATAACTCTTTGATTCCTGACTATTATTTTTACATTGAATATGAATACAAACGCAAATCCTTTATTAGCAAAATTTAAAACTTTTCAGGACACGGCTCCTTTTTCATTGATTAATGAGGCTCATTATGAGTCCGCTTTCGCGAAAGCGATAGAAGAAGCAAGAAATGAAATTAATGCGATTACTGAGAATTCAGAGAAGCCATCTTTTGAAAATACAATAGAAGCATTAGATGCATCTGGAGAATTACTAGGTCGCATTTCAAGTATATTCTTTAATTTGAATAGTGCTGAAACAAATGATGAAATTCAGAGAATTGCTAGAACGGTTAGTCCAAAATTATCAGAATTCGGTAATGATGTAACGCTAAATGAAGCTTTATTTGAGCGTGTAAAGTCAGTTTATGAAATTAAGGACACGTTAGATTTAACTGAAGAACAAAAGACCCTTTTAGAGAAACAATACAAACGCTTCTCTCGTAACGGAGCTAATTTAGACGAAGATAAAAAGAAGCGACTGAGAGAAATCGATAGTGAATTATCACAGTTGACTCTTGCTTTTGGCGAGAATGTTCTTGCAGCTACAAATGCTTATGAGTTGCATCTAGAAGACGATGCAAGACTAGCTGGATTGCCTGAAAGTGCAAAAGAAGCCGCTGCTGAAACAGCTAAAGCAAAGAATAAAGAAGGATACATTTTCACACTTGACTATCCTAGCTATATTCCATTTATGACCTATGTAGATGATAGGGAATTGCGTGAGGAGCTTTCCAAAGCCTTTGGTGCAAAAGCATATAAGGATGAATATGACAATCAAGAAAACGTTCTGAAAATCGCCCAATTGCGTTATGAAAGAGCACAATTACTAGGTTATAATACACATGCGCATTTTATTCTTGAAGAGCGCATGGCCAAAACTCCAGAAACAGTAAATAAATTTTCTCAAGAAATATTAGAAAAAGCAAAACCAGCAGCTCAAAGAGAATTTAATGAGTTGCAAGAATTTGCAAGAAATCATAAGGATAATCCTGTTGATTCATTACAAAAATGGGACGCGGCATATTATTCTGAAAAATTGAAACAAAAGCTGTACAGTCTAGATGACGAATTGCTTAAACCTTATTTTAAATTAGAAAATGTAATCAACGGTGTTTTTGAAATTGGGAGTAGATTATATGGATTGAGCTTTGAAGAAACACAAGAAATTGATAAATACCATCCAGACGTTCTTACTTACATAGTAAAAAACGAGGATAATTCTTTAAACTCCATCTTTTATGCAGACTTCTTTCCACGTAAAGGAAAGCGTAATGGTGCATGGATGACATCCTTTAAAAATCAGTGGCATGATAACGGTCATAACATTAGACCTCATATATCTAATGTTTGCAATTTTACGAAACCTACAGCAACAAAACCTTCTTTACTCACTTTTAATGAAGTGACTACCTTATTTCATGAATTCGGACATGCCTTACACGGTATGCTAGCGGACACTAAATATAGGAGCCTATCAGGAACATCTGTTTTTTGGGATTTTGTAGAGCTACCTAGCCAGGTGTTAGAAAACTGGTGTTATGAAAAAGAAGCGCTAGAGATTTTTGCAAGGCATTATGAGACAGATGAAGTTATCCCGTTAGAGTATATTGAGAAAATAAAAGCTGCTGCAAACTTTCAAGAAGGATTGCAAACCTTGAGACAACTTAGTTTTGGAATGATGGATATGAGCTGGCATGGTATAAATCCTACAGCCATAACAGATGTAAAAGCGCATGAAAGAAAGACTTTTGATCAAACAGATTTATATCCAGATGTAGAAAGTAGTTGTATGAGCACTTCTTTTGCACATATTTTTCAAGGTGGCTACAGCGCTGGTTACTACAGTTACAAATGGGCAGAAGTACTCGATGCTGATGCGTTTGAATTATTTAAAGAAAACGGAATTTTTGATAGACCTACAGCTAAGAAATTTAGAGATAATATTCTTTCCAGAGGTGGTACTGAAGATCCTATGATTTTATATACTCGCTTCCGCGGAAGCGAACCAAAAATAGACGCATTACTTAAAAGAGCCGGATTAGTGGCTTGAATAACGAATAACGAATAACGAATAACGAAAATTAAAAAATTAATGTCAGTTTGAGCTGCCAGAAACAATAGAAAAACACAATGCCAGAAGTTAAATTAATACCAGAAAAATGGGTCGATCGCTACGGTGATTACCTCTTCAACTTTACCATAAGTAGGGTCAATGATCCTATCATGGCTCAAGATCTGGTATCTGAAACATTTCTAGCAGGTTTAAAAAGCGCTCATCGTTTTAAAGGAAATTCTACAGAACGTACATGGTTAATATCTATTCTTAAAAGAAAAATTATAGATTATTACCGTAAAATCAATTCTAAAAAAGGAAAGGCTGAAGTGCGCATGAGCTATCTACCCAGCACAGATCAAGATGGCGACTGGATGGAAGAAAGAGCTGAAGATATGCGCAATCCTAATGTAGAAGACATGATTGAGCAAAGAGAATTAGGTGAAGCATTAGAAGAATGTATTGCTTGCTTACCTGAGCGATATGCCACTATATTTGTGCAAAAAACCATAGATAATCTGGAAACCGAAACTATCTGTAAGGAACATGATATCACGGCGTCCAATCTTTGGGTAATCATACACAGAGCTAGAGTACAGCTCATGGAATGTCTTAATAAAAAATGGCACAAGAATAGTTAATCT
>CAZBCH010000220.1:0-2614 GCA_964490235.1 uncultured Flavobacteriaceae bacterium
CAAACTACGTAAAAGAAAATTACACAAAGACAGTTCACAAAATAGAGATGCGCGATGGTATCAAGCTATACACCGTAGTCTATGCACCTAAGGATACATCTAAGGAATATCCTATAATGCTGCAACGCACATGTTACAGTGTGCGACCTTATGGAGAGAATGAGTACAAACGATCCTTAGGTCCTAATAAATTCATGATGGAAGAAGGATACATTTTTGTCTACCAAGATGTACGAGGAAGATGGATGAGTGAAGGTGATTTTGATAATATGAGACCACATATTGCTGGTAACGATGTTAAAAATAAAAAAGACATTGATGAGAGCAGTGATACTTACGATACTATAGAATGGTTGATTAATAATGTACCTAACAATAACAAAAAAGTAGGGCAATGGGGAATTTCTTATCCAGGATTCTATACTGCAGCTGCACTTCCAGAGGCTCATCCAGCATTAGTAGCTTCTTCACCTCAGGCGCCTATAGGTGACTTTTTCTTTGATGATTTTCATCATATGGGAGCAACTTTACAAAGTTATTTGATGGCTTATCCTGTTTTTGGACATCAAACAGAACCTACTACAGAAAGCTGGTACGATGATAAATGGGATAAAATGCGAGCTGCGGGCAATATGAAAGACAGCTATGAATTTAATATGGGCATAGGACCACTTAAAAACGTGACTGAAAAAATCTTTCCTGATAACTTTTTCTGGAAAGATGTAGCCACTCACCCTAATTATGACGAGTTCTGGCAAAAACGTGCGATAATAAATCACCTTCAGGATGTAGATCATGCCGTAATGACTGTAGGTGGCTGGTTTGATGCTGAGGATCTTTACGGACCACTTAATATCTATAAAAATGTAGAACGTTTTAATCCTAATAATAAAAATAATACCATCGTTATGGGACCATGGAGTCATGGAAACTGGTCAAGAGAACGCGGCAAGCAAATGGTGAATCACATCCATTTTGGCGATAGTATTTCTACCTTTTACCATAAAAATATCGAGACACCGTTTTTTGAGCACCATTTAAAAGGAAAGAAAAATCCAGAATTACCAGAAGCTTACATGTTTGATACTGGTACAAAAGAATGGAATCAGTTTACACAATGGCCACCTAAAGATGATCAAATCGTTTTTGGTTTTGGTGAAAATGGTGAGTTGTTGATCAACAAGGCTGGTGATAAAAACGTTCAGCACAGCTATATAAGCGATCCTATGAAGCCAGTTCCTTTTAGAAGTGAGGTAACGCCAGTTACATTTACGCCACGCGCTTATATGACTGACGACCAGCGCCATGCTTCTCGCAGGCCAGACGTGCTTACTTTCCAGACAGAAATTCTTGATAGCGATATGAGACTAGCAGGAGAAATTCAGGCAAATCTTGAAGTGATCTTAAAAGACATTACCGATGCAGATTTTATTGTTAAGGTGATAGACGTTTATCCTAGTGACATGAAGAATGGAGAGCATACTCCAGAGCATGTAACACTTGCTGGATACCAACAACTCGTAAGAGCAGAAACCTTTAGAGGTCGTTTTAGAAATGATTTCTCAAAACCAGAACCATTTAAAGAAGGTAAGAGAACTCAAGTTAATTTTCCATTGCAAGATGTGTTGCATACATTTAAGAAAGGTCATAGAATCATGATACAAATTCACAGTACGTGGTTTCCTTATATAGATCGCAATCCGCAGAAGTATGTGGATAACATTTTTGAAGCAAAAGATAGTGATTTCACTACTGGGCAAGTAACAATTTTAGGAAGCAGCACAGTCACCGTAGGAGAAAATAACGGAATTGAGATGCAGTTGCCTAAATTGAAGCAGTAGGCAGTTTGCTTTTTGCTTTTGGAATTTCAAAATTCTGTCATCAACCTATAAACTCCAGCCGAATTTATTCGGCTAAATAAAAGAACGCCCTAAGGCGACATAACAATTTCTTAAAGGCGGACTGAAGTCCGCCTTTATTGTTTTTAAAATCTAATTATAATAGGGAGAAGTAAAGTTGTATAAACACGATTCATCATGTATTTCATCGAATAATAAACCCTTATTAACCGATTAATTAAATCTTATACCTCATATTTGTTACCTAATGAAAATTAATATCAGGTATGGAAACCAAATATCTACAAGAAAAAAAGCCTAGTGCAATCGTTGCCACCTATCAATTAGTAGCTGGAATTATCAAACTTGTAATAAAAACGTTTTTTACTTTTAAATAAGTTTTAGTCCTGATCTGCAGCATGCCATTCTGCATAGCTGGTTTCTGTTTCTCGCAGTCTTAAGTGGTGTAGCTGGATATTTTCTGGCAAGCGCTTTTTAATTTTATCAGCAAAATCAATGATCATCATCTCACTAGTAGGCTGATAATCGACAAGTATTACCTCGTGACCTCTATCAGACAGCTCTTTTGCTAACTCTACATGAGGTGTATTTTTATTAAAAACCGTAGCATGATCAAAAGGCTCTACAATTTCTTCTTTGATAATTTTCTTTAAATCACCAAAATCGATCACCATTCCATGTTTTACATGACCTAATTCGTCAATAGGTGTTCCTATTACGGTAACGGCTAGCTTATAACTATGACCGTGAACATT
>CAZBCH010000221.1:0-3289 GCA_964490235.1 uncultured Flavobacteriaceae bacterium
ATTAAGAAAAGAACAAGGACTTACTCAAGAAGAACTTGTAGAAAAGTGCAATATCAACGTACGCACAATTCAACGAATTGAAAATGGAGATGTCACACCTCGCAGCTACACCATCAAAAATATATTAGAAGCACTAGGTAAATCATTTGACGATGTTTATCAAGGTCATTCAAATAAGGCAACTCAATCAGGAAGTAAAGTCAACGCAGCTGTATTGAACTATAATCGCAAGCGATTATTGCTAGCAGGAATTGCAGGAATAGTTCTATTTATTTGTTATCAAATGATGACCATAAATGACATTGTTCACTCATTTACTCAAGAAAATCTCCTGTCATATACAACTTACAGTACTTTTGGTTTTACAAGCTTAATTGCAGCATTTTTACTTTGCCAAGGTATCTACCATGTAGGTGAAGCAAGAGAAAATAGCCTGTTAAAAATTGCCGCAGTACTTGCTGCATTATTATACACTTGTTCTACTACATTTCTTTTGTTTTTTATTGACTATGAAACAGAATTTAATAATGCTAGTGAAATTGTACTAGGTATTGCCGTTGTAGTTATGACAGGAATTGCATATATAATGCTAGGAGCTGGCTATCTAGCACAACGTAAAGAAGAAACAGGAGCTGATAAATATATAGGTTTTATTGCGCTCATTGCCGGTGCGATGACCATTACCATAATCCTTGCACCTATCGCCATTTTATTTATGATCACCTTTGATATATTTCAAATCACATATCTAATCAAAAACGCTGATAAAAGTAAAAAGTCCCAACTAGATAACTAGTTGAGACTTTTTTCATTATGTATTAGATTTTTCTAATCGGTTGAAGATGTATTATTTGCTTCTTGTCTCACAGTTTCTAATCGATTATCAAATTGCAATGTTCTAATTGGAAACGGTATATTAATTCCTTCTTTATCAAAAGCCTTTTTAATGACAATAATAGCTTCGCTAGTATTGATAAGTTTTTGAATACCGTTTTCAATGTCATAGTAAAATCTCAACATAAAATTTATACTACTATCACCGAATTCTCTGTAAAAGAATTCTACCTCATCCTTAGATTTGATTTGCTCAAAACTATCAACAATAGCTTGCTTTGCCACCTCGCGTACATGTTCTAGATCACTTTCATAGCCTACACCACAATTGATTATAACTCGCATGGTTTTTGTTAATCCATAATTTTTCAAAGGATTATCCATGATCATTTTATTAGGAATGATCACAGTATTATTATCAGCTTCTCTTAGGATAAACTTGTTTAGATCAATTGAGATAATTTCACCTTCATAACCATTTGTTTCTACCCAATTTCCTACACTTACCATTTTTCTAAAACTTAAATGCACACCACTAAGTGTGTTAGATAAAGTACCTTGTAGTGCAAGACCTATTACTAATCCAGAAACACCTGCACCTGCGATAATTGCTTGTACCGTATCATTTAAGTCCATCACGTTAAGTGCAATAAAAATACCACCTACAATCACGATAGCTGCACTTACTTTACCTATCAGTTTACGTACAGAAACTTGATTTACCTTGTTTGCAACGAGATTTTGCACTCCTCTACTCACCCATTTACTAATGAAATAAGTAACTACTAAAACTATTAAAGCAACGGCTAAGTTGGGTAAATTAGTTACTAAAGTTTCATACCATGATTCTAATTGATGTAAAATTAATTCTGTGGTACTCATATTTGATATAGCTTCCTGTTCAGCAACAGCTTTCGCAGCTTCTGCCGTTTGTTCTGCGGTTTGATCAGTTGTTTGTTGTATAAGACTCATAAAAATTTGATGTTTTGCTTAAAAATACGTTCCTAAAGAATAAAATACTGATGTTTTAACACCTATTAACAAGATAATTCAAGTCTTTAACTAATTTTAAAACAATACTTAACTAATCAGTGAGAAGATGATCTCGCTTTCGCGAAAGCGGAAAACCGCAACAAATATTCATTACATATATTATGTCAAATTATTTAAATCACCATGCTAACTTTACTATAGTCAGAACATACCATATCTTTAGAACATCAAACCAGATAAAAATGGTGAAAAAGTAATCTGTTTGTTTTTTTTAAATAGCACTAAGTTCATAAACACAAAAGCGATGAAGAAAATATTCTCAATAGTCCTTTTAACAATATTTATTGTTGCCTGCAAGCAGAATAGTACGACTATGTTAGACGCATTTGAAACACTGAATGAATCAGAAGAAGTGTATGAAGTTTCTACCATGTCTCGCAACCAAAAACTCTTAATGCAGTTACAAGATAGCGCCATAGAAAACCCAGATAAGTTTGCAGGAGCTTTTAATGATTCTGTAGATTTTCACGATAAAACAACTGCTCTCAATACTCAAATTAATCAGGTTAAAGATGTTATTTATGATTTTATAGGAGAAACAGAAGATTTTGCTAACAAGCATAAAACCGCTGACTCACTTCTTTTTAATGGTGATCAATTAAGTGAAACAAGCCTGATTTTTAAAGAAGCAATGCATAATTATATGGTAAGCACCAGCGATCAATTGTATTTTTATCCTAAAGCTGAAAAAGCAGCAGCACAAATAACTCATCTCTCGTCAAACAATAAGAATCTCGTAAACAAGGTGGATTCTATACTGTATAGTTATAAAGGCTTAACTAGTATAGATATTTTAACAGAGATGAGTGATATACAGCAACAAGTCTTAAAAGTTGAAACACTTTTTTTAAAAGGATTACTTTTAAATCCAAGGCAATAGATTCCAGCTTCAGTCATTTTACCTATTTAATTAAGCTTTGATTAAACAGCAAGTAATAGCATTAATACTATCTTTGCAACATGGAACATAAAGCAGGATTTGTAAACATAGTAGGTAATCCTAATGTAGGTAAAAGTACATTAATGAACGCGCTAGTAGGAGAACGTTTATCAATAATAACTTCAAAAGCACAAACAACACGTCATCGTATTTTAGGTATAGTAAATGGCGAGGATTTTCAAGCTGTCATAAGCGATACTCCAGGTATTATTAAACCAGCTTACAAACTTCAAGAGAGCATGATGGAGTTTGTGAAAAATGCTTTTGAAGATGCAGATTGTATCCTGTATATGGTTGAATTAGGTGAAAAGGAATTAAAAAATGAAGCTTTTGAAAAAAGACTTACCTATGCTGAAGTTCCGGTTTTTGTTCTCATAAATAAAATAGATAAAGGGCAACCTAATCAACTAGAAGAAGCGGTTGCACCCGGGAAAGAAAGACTACCTAATGCCGAAATTTTTG
>CAZBCH010000222.1:0-11541 GCA_964490235.1 uncultured Flavobacteriaceae bacterium
TTAAAGTAGCGCAAATGCTTTCTATGGATAAAAGCTTATTGCCTGGCGCTTATGTAGAAAAATTTAGTTTAGCACAATTTAGTGTTCCGCCACTTTCGGCACCTTTAGTTAGGAAAACATTTAAACGTTACCAAGGCGCTTATCCAGAAGATATTTACGACACTTTTTCAAAAGATTCTGTCAACGCGGCGAGCATAGGTCAGGTTCATAAAGCCAGCTTAGATGGTAAAGAGCTAGCGGTAAAAATTCAATATCCTGGAGTGGCAGAATCCATAGGTAGCGATCTTGCAATGGTAAAACCTATTGCCATAAAGATGTTTAATTTGAAAGGTGATGATTCAAAACGTTACTTTGCTGAGGTAGAAGATAAATTGACTGAAGAAACAGATTATGAGCTTGAGGTGCAGCAAAGTATGGAGATTACAGAAGCGTGCTCACATATTCCTAATTTGAGGTTTCCTAAATATTATCCAGAACTTTCCAGCAAGCGCATCATAACCATGGACTGGATGACTGGACAGCATTTAAGTGAATTTGCAAAAACAGATTTCTCTACAGAAACTGGTAATAAGCTAGGACAAACGCTTTGGGACTTCTACATGTTTCAAATGCACGGTCTAAAAGCCGTTCATGCCGATCCTCATCCAGGGAACTTCTTGATTTCAAAAGATCATGAATTAATTGCCATAGATTTCGGTTGTATTAAAGAAATTGTAGATGAATTCTACCAGCCTTATTTTGAGCTTGCTATTCCAGAAAACATCAACGATCCAGAGATCTTTAAACAAAAATTGTTCTTATTAGAAATTCTAAGAGACGACGACAGTGAGAAGGAAATTACCTATTTCAGTGCGTTATTTCATGAAATGCTGAGCCTATTCACAAAACCTTTTCAAGAAAAAACTTTTGATTTCTCTGATCCAGCTTTTTGGGATGAAATATCATCACTAAGTGAAAAATACAGCAACGATAAAGAATTGCGTAAAATGAATGGTAACCGTGGTAGTAAACACTTTTTATACATCAACCGGACGTTCTTTGGACTCTATAACTTATTACATGATTTAAAAGCTACGGTTAATACGCATGAGTATGTAAAATATCTTGAAGAAAAAGGATTTAAGAATCATAGTGCGTTGTAGAGTTGCTACAAATAATTAAAAAAAGGCTATTCTCCAGAAGAATAGCCTTTTTTTCAAATATTAAATCTAATAAAATCATTTCTTATAAACCACTCCATCCTTCATTACAAAATCTATCTTTTCTAAGATGGCGACATTCTTTTCTGGATTCTCAGAAACAGCAATAATATCTGCATAGAAACCTTGTTTTACTTGACCTATTTTGTCTTCTAGTTTTAAGATTTTTGCTGGTATGATGGTGGCGCTTTGTAATGTCTCCATTACTGGCATACCAGCTTCATTCATGTAACCAAATTCTTTTGCGTTCTGTCCGTGTGCAAAAACACCTGCGTCAGTTCCAAAAACAATCGGCACTCCTTTTTTATAAGCACGTGCAAATGTTCCTTGAATTTGTGGACCAACGGTTCTCGCTTTAGGAACTACTATTGCTGGATAAAAACCTTCTACCTCGGCTTTTTGAGCTACTTCTTTTCCAGCTGTAATGGTAGGAACGAGGTAACAATCTTTTTTAATCATTAATTCCATAGTACGTTCACTCATGTAAGTACCATGCTCGATAGTCTTCACGCCACCTGCTACAGCGCGATACATTCCTTCATCTCCATGTGCATGAGCTGCTACGTGAAAGCGATAATCATTTGCCGTTTCCGTAATCGCCTTGATCTCTTCAACCGTAAATTGAGGATTGCTCCCATTTTTAGCAACACTTAAAACGCCACCAGTTGCGGTGATTTTAATACAGTCTGCACCATTTTTGTAACGATGTCTTACAGCTTCTCTTCCTTCTGCTGGACTATTTGCCACGCCTTCTCTTGGTCCTGGATCGCCCATTAATTTTTGATTAGAACCATTAGTAGGATCTGCATGACCGCCGGTTGTTGCGATAGATTTTCCAGCCGTAAAAATTCTTGGACCAGGCACTTTTCCTTTATTGATGGCATCTCTTAGCGAAATATTAATTCCACTACCACCTAAATCTCTTACAGTGGTAAAACCTGACATCAAGGTGATCTCAGCATATTTTACAGAGTCGTAAGCAACATCTGCAGGATCATCCACATATTTTTGCACATAAGCATGCGGATTATATTCTGTTTCCATATGAACATGCATATCTGTAAAACCTGGCATAACCCATTTATCTTTTAGGTCATAATAATCTGCATCAGATGGAATGTTTTTATATCCATTTTCAATTGATTTTACTTCTCCGTTTTCTGTAATAACGGTCATTTCTTGCATCCATTTGCCTTTTTCAGTGTCTAATAAATGACCAGCATGAATGTAAGTGGTTTGCGCTTTCGCGAAAGCGAGACTTAAAATGAATAATAATGTAAATCGCAGTTTCATAGTTCTAAATTGAAGTCACAAGTTATGAAAACAAATTATAAAATAGTCAACTTTAAATATTGCCAGTGAGGCTCTATAGGTTCATCCATTTCTACTTCTTGAATAGTATTATCAATAGGGTAGACCTTAAGTACAATGGCATTGTTTGCAACCCAAAAAGAGTCTGAGATAGAAGTGCTAACCACCCAAGACTGACAATTGATATATAAACTTTGATAAGCCTGAAGCTTCTTGTCAAAATAGTTGATCCCAATTTGTGCTCCAGATTCATAATAGACCGTATCATGACTAATACCGTAGCTATTATCAGGTGATATTAATGGTGTCATTACTGGTGTGCGTTCACCAGTAAATTGATCAATCCACGCATATTCTAAACCTTCAAAATTTGCTGCTATTAAATATTTATTTTGTTTTTGCAGTTCGCCTATATATTCCACGTTGTGAGGAAACTCGCCAGTATGTGCTCTTACCTCTACAGAATCTTTATTCTTTAAGGGCAAATAGTACCTTTTTAAAAACTCAAATTCATTTTGATCCACATCTAGTGCTAATAATTTAGGCTGGAAGCTGTAATCTAGGTCAAAAGCGGTCTCTTTTCTATGCGAGATCACATCTGTATAATCCACGATTTCAAGTTTGATATAGCTTTTTAATGTATCTGCTGGAATAGAGTAGTAATTCTCTACATTGTTCTTGCGTGCAGTAATCTCTTCATAATGTTCTTCATACCATGGATAACAATCTATATAAGCAGAATAATTGAAGGTTTCTTTATCAATGCTATAAGACGCTTCCAGGTAATCGCCTGCTATGCGATTTTGTAAAGAGAAATGATTGAATAAATAAAGTGAGCTAGAAGGGATTTCTTTGAGATGATATTTTAAATAAGCGCTGAAAACATAACCGCCAGTATTGTTTTTGAGATCTTTGTAGGGAACACTTTTCCATACTTTAACCCAATAACCTTCTATTTTTTTACCGTTATCAATTACAAATGTTTTTGCATCTACAGTACCAGGTGGCGTCCAGTCTAGTTTTGTTCCATATGGGAGTTTTTCTATCACGTTGCCATTTGGTCCAGCTGCATCACGCATGTATAAACCATTTTTTGCGGCTACATAAATACATTCTTTATCATAGGATGTTACGGTATCCGCTTTCCCAACGGGAAGTTTACGCCACACTTGTTGCGGTACAAAAGCATAAAAAGAAAAAACCACTATGAAAAGAAAATTAAAACTTGCTTTCATAGTAGTTTTTTAATCAATTATCAGACCTAAATTTTATCGGTTGACAAATTCTAAGACCGTATCGGTAATAAACTTAATTTGCTCATCATCCAGCTCAGTATGCATCGGTAAAGAAATACATTCCTTCACCAATTGATTAGTAACTGTAAAATCGTTCTCATTATAGCGCTCGTCAGCATAAGCTTTTTGTTTATGCAGAGGAATTGGGTAATACACACCACAAGGAATATTATTTGCTTGCAGGTGTTTTACCAGTCCGTCACGATCTGCATCTTTAATCACTAATGTATACTGATGAAATACGTGACAGTCACAATTATCACAAACTAGAGGTGTGATAATTTTTTCTTCTTGAGCAAAAGCAGCAGTATATTTTCTTGCTGCATCTCTACGCGCGTTGTTGTAATCGTTAAGATGAGGTAATTTTGCTCTCAAGACTACCGCTTGCATTGCGTCTAGTCTAGAATTGACACCTACTACATCGTGATGATAACGCTCGTACATTCCATGATTTACGACACCACGTATGATATGTGCCAGCTCATCATCATTAGTAAAAATAGCGCCGCCATCTCCATAAGCTCCTAGATTTTTAGAAGGGAAAAAAGACGTAGTCCCTACATGACCTATTGTACCTGTTTTTGATTTAGAACCATTACTGTGCATGTAATTAGAGCCTATTCCTTGTGCATTATCCTCAATCACATATAGATCATGTTCTTTGGCAATAGCCATAATCTCATCCATATTTGCGGTCTGACCAAATAAATGCACTGGTACGATCGCCTTAGTTTTAGGTGTAATTGCTTTTTTAATAGCCTCTGTATCGATGTTAAAATTATAAGGATTAACATCCACAAGAACTGGCGTTAAATTCAAGAGAGCAATAACTTCTACGGTTGCAGCAAACGTAAAGTCGGCAGTGATGACTTCGTCACCAGGCTGTAAACCTAGTCCCATCATCGCTATTTGTAAGGCATCAGTACCATTTGCACACGGGATAACATGTTTTACATTTAAGTACTCTTCCAGCTCTTTTTGAAAAGCGTGAACTTCCGGCCCATTTATAAATGCTGCCGATTCTATCACTTCTTGAAGACCATTATTTACTCGATCTTTAATTCCTTCATATTGACCTTGCAGGTCAACCATCTGTATTTTACGCATTTGCAAAGTATATTATAAACGCACGTTTGATGACGCTCGTCCTTGTAAAAATAAGCAATATTGGTAGGAATGCCCAAACCTTAATATTTATATTACATTTGAAAAAAGACTAGTAATTGAAGACGTTGTACGATATTTTTTCCGCTTTCGCGAAAGCGTGCCTACCACTAGCTGGTGCATTTAATAAAAAACTTAAGTTGGGTGCGCAAGGGCGGGAACGAACCTGGGATATTCTGGATCAAAAAGTGAAGTCTTCTATGCCTAAAATATGGGTACACGCTGCTAGTCTGGGCGAGTTTGAGCAGGTAGTTCCAGTCCTAGAGAAAATTAATCGAGATGAATATCAAGTGGTACTCACTTTTTTCTCACCTAGCGGTTATGAGAATAAGAAGAATACTAAACTTGCAGATGTCGTTTGCTACCTGCCGATAGATGCAGTAAGCAATGTCAATAAATTTATGGCAACGGTAGAGCCGTCGCTAGCTATTATGGTAAAGTATGAGTTCTGGCCTAATTACCTCAAAGCGCTCCAGGAAATAGATTGTAAAACCATTCTAGTTAGTGGTGTGTTTAGAGATAAAATGTCGTTTAATAGTTGGTATGGAAAGTGGATGACTAAATCTTTGGAATCTTTTGATCATTTCTTTTTGCAGAATGATGCTTCACTCAAAAATCTAGAAAAGTTGGGTTTTACTAACGCCAGCGTGAGTGGCGATACCAGATTTGATCGCGCTAGCCAACTCATAGAGCGAGATAATAAAGTGAATTTATTAGATCAATTTGTAAACGGTAAAAAATGTCTTGTAATAGGAAGTTCCTGGCCAGAAGATATTTCTATCATGAAAAACTGGTTGCAACAAAATGAAGTAAATAGAGAATATAAAGTCATTATTGCTCCTCATGAGGTGAATGATATTTCTATTAGTAAATTAAAACACCAATTGTCCTATCCCACATTTTTATGGAGCGATTGTAATGCAAATCGAGTTGATAGCAATTTAGAAAGTAACACTTTCATTATAGATACGATAGGTCTTTTAACCAAAGCCTACAGCTATGCAGATCTTGCCTATGTAGGTGGCGCAATGGGAACAAAAGGATTACATAATATTTTAGAGGCAGCGACTTATGGCATTCCTGTGATAATAGGTAAGAATTATGAAAAGTTTCCAGAAGCAGGAAAACTAGAAGATCTTGGCGGACTGTTCTCAGTTCAAAATGCTAGCGAATTTGAATCTATCACAAACAAATTGCTTGAAAACGATCACCTTAGAGATAAAACTGGAATGATTTGTGGTCACTGGATCAATAGCAATACTGGCGCGACTCGCGAGATTGTTCAATATTTAAAAAATATAGATGAAAAACTTATTTTGGATTAGTCTTTTACTTCTTAGTTTTAACATAGGCACAAGTCAAGACATCACTATAAAAGATACTAACTCTAAAGAGGCGATTGCCTTTGCTACCATCAGTTTTGGCAATGGTAAAGGAACATTTGCAGATGATGAAGGAAGTTTTCGTTTTTCAAAAAAATTGTATCAAGATGTTGATTCTTTATTCTTTTCCAGCATTGGTTATGCAGATTTAGGAATTGCTGTTTCTGATTTGAAGTCTGAGGTATTTCTATCACAAGAAGCAGACGAGTTAGATACCGTTATTTTAACTGCTGAACTTACTGGGAAATTTAAGAACAGAAAGCAAAAAGAGATAGGACACGATAATTATTTTGATTGCTGGTTGCCTACCGTAGAAAGTGAGATAGCCGTAAAATTTGATCGTTATGATGGCGAGCCTACACAAATTACACAATTGAAATTACCTGTAGTTCTCGAAGAAAGTCAAAAAAGCAGAAAAGGAAAATTACGTAAGTTTTCTACCATGTTTAGAGTTTCTTTTTATGATGTAAATGACGATGGCAGTCCAGAACGTAGATCGCTCTATCCATCAAAAACATTTATCATTGATCAAACTAGTGAGGAAACATTTGAATTAGACATTGAAGAACTTAAAATCAACATTCCACAAAACGGAATTTTTGCTTCTATACAAGTTCTAGGTTATACAGATCCTCAAGGAAAGTTGATCAAAGCAAAAAAATACAGAGAAATCAAAACAAGATCTGGCGTGGAGAAAGTATCCACTACTTATCGACCTTTACTTCCTTTTACTAAAGAAATAGAAGGTAAAAACACTTGGGTACGACGTATTTTCTTTAATAACAAGACCTGGCAACTATTTGACCTAAGCTACAATCCTAATAGCAAACTTGTGCGTTCTGGAAACGACGATTATGGAATGGGCGCAGAGTTTAAAGTGTATTATAGAGATTAATCTATACCGTAACCGCTTTATTTAAATAAGCTCTAAAAGGAATCATTTCTTTGTAGACATCCACACAACGCTGCATAAAATCATCTTGTGTCACTTCTTTTTGAGTAAGATCATGTTGCACTGCAAAGGTTTTTTGCCTTAATAATTCAATGTGTTTATGATCTTGAGAATAACCTTTAGGAGCCGTTTTTAAAGAATCACCATCATCGATCACGTCAAAGGTTTCTTTAAAAGATTTTTTATTCAGGATCTTTTTATATTCCTCACCATTATAATCGATAGCATCGCGTATGGAATCCAGTAATTCCTTTTTAGGTTTGTAGAATCCGCCTGCGATAAAGGATTCTTCTGTTCCTAGATGTATGTAGAAATCGCCTTGTTTGCCATTTTCATTGAGATCCATTCCTGCGCCAAAATGATCTTTATAAATAGGCTTATTTGGATGAAACATCAAATTATTATTGATGCGATTGATCGCTTTTCTTCCATCAGTAGATATATAATCAGGATCTATTTTTCCTAATTCAATATCCAGCTGATTCAGCCAGTCGATGTACCAATCGCGCACCTCATAATAACGCTTTCGGTTCTCGTCCATCCATTCTTTGTTGTTGTTCTTTTGCAAGTCTCGCAAGAAATCATAAAGTTTATAAAAGCTCATGCACTCTTTTTTCTGTAAGATATTCCGCTTTCGCGAAAGCGGAAAATAATTAACTTTTTTTAATAAAATTTATGAAAAGCTTAATTATTGTATAGAGTAAATACTAATAAATTTACATTTTAATATAAAAACAACCATTATTATGAAAAAAATTGTTTTAAGTGCTGCAATGCTTTTATTAACTGCAACAGCGTTAACATCTTGTAGAGAGACAGAGACAGAAACTATAGTTAAAGAAGTAGAAGTAGAAACTAAAGAAGCTGCAGAAGAAACGGAAGGAATTCTTGAAAGAACAGCTAAGAAAGTTGACAAAGAGATCAACGAAGAGATCGATGAGGAAATTGAAAAAATAGGAGACGATAATTAATAATTTCCTTTCCCTGAATATAAAGCCGCCCTTGAGGCGGCTTTTTTTATGATAATTGTAAGAAGATGCGCCGTTGAAATATTTTAAATTTGAGTTTCAACCACAAATAACACGACATGAAAAAATTAAGCGTATTGTTTTTATTGCTCTTTACTCTAGGTATGTTTACTACTTCATGTAGAGAAGAGAAAGAGGTAGAGGTTCAAGAGTTGCGTGATGACGTACCCAACGATAATAATAATGAATCTACTTATGATACAAACCCTACTGAAAACGATCCCGATTGATCGTCACTAATATTTATAAAAAAAGGAACTTCTTAAGAAGTTCCTTTTTTTATGCTTTGGATTTCCTGACGTAAACTATCCAGTCCTTGCTTAAGAGAAATCATCGCTTCTTCTCCTTCATGAACATCGAGGTCAAAGCTTAATTTAGAATTTACTTCCCAAAGTTCTTTGATTTCAGCAACAGGCTGCTCAATCACAGGATATTCTCTATTGAGTGATATTAAATTTACTGCTTCTGGAGATTCTGATTTGCGTAGTTTTTTAACAAGAACACTGTCTGCGGTTACAATTACATGAATGCGATTGTCATTTGCCATGCGCACACTTTCTACGGCTTTTCCCATAACCCATTCTTGAGGTTGCAAGACAGGTAACATACTATCACCTTTTACCTGAAAAGCCCTGTAGCTACCTTCTTTATATTGTGGCAATGGGATATTGAAAGCAGGAAGTTCGTTATACCAATCGGTATCTTGTACATTGCTGGCATATCCAGCACTGGCTTTTATAGGAACCATGATCATATTTTCACGATCATTTGTGTCCATTGTAATAATTTTAGGCGCTGTGCTTGTACTTGTTTCTAGATACTTATTATAACTATTCCCGTACAACCATAAAGGATTTACATTAAACTGTCGCAACAACTCTGTCACGATCTTGCCGGTAATTTTCTTTTTACCGCGTTCAATATCTGCTGTTGTGCTACCTGCATCGAGCAAGTCTGCAAACTCGCTTTGTGTTTTTCCCAAGTCCTCTCGTACTTGTTTGAACCTCTTTGCCTCTGTTGAAATCTCTTGTGCCATAGAGCAAATATAGAGGTTTTAGGAATAATTCCAATTTTAACACTGGAATATTTCCATAATATTGGAATATTTCCATATATTTGACACATAAATTGGAATGATTCTTGGAATATTTCCATAAAACTAATAATTATGTGTGGAAGAGCAACGATAATTACACCAGCAGTCGAGTTAGAAAAGCGTTTTAATGCCGCTTTCGCGAAAGGTGCTGTACTTCAAGAAAACGTGAATATCAGTGCTGGTAATAAAATACCAGTCATCACGAGTGCACAACCTAACCATATACAAATGTTCACTTTAGGTTATACACCTCACTGGGCACACAAACAAACGTATATGATTAATGCTCGCAGTGAAGGAAGTTTGAATCCAGAGAACAGTCCTACATATAAAGGAGCGATGGGTATTTTTAATAAACCTATGTTTCGTCATGCGATTAAATCGCAACGTTGCCTTGTTCTTGTAGATGCATTTATAGAAGGACCAAAGCAAGAAAAGCTTAACAAGCCTTATCTGGTTTACCCTAATCGTGATCGTGGCCCTTTTGCTCTTGCAGGAATTCACGATACCTGGCAACATCCTTTAACAGGAGAGTTACATCATACGGTAGCTATTATCACTAGTGCTGCAAATAGATTGACTGAAAGAATAGAACATCACAGAGCACCAGTAGTATTGAGTAGAGCAGATGAAGAAAAATGGCTCAATCCAGATATTTCCATACAAGAACTTACTAGAATGATGCAGCCTTTTGATTCTAAAGGATTCAATGCTTATCCTATCTCACAAAAGATAAAAAATCCAGAAGCAAACGGTTTAGAACTTTTAAAACCTATAGGTGATAAGCTCTTTAAAGATTATGATCGTTGTTTATATGAAAGACTCAAGTTTGCTGAAGAAGATGAATACGTGATCAGAGAAGAGCGTCTGGTAGAAGGAGATCAATTTGTTTTATTTTAAAATGTATCAAGATATGAACATAGAACTTATTAAAACAGAACTAGCACAACGAGTGGAACAGCTGGTAATCACTCGTCAAAACAGTAAAAAAGCTACTATGAAAGTGGTTCATAAAGTAAAATCATGGTCAGATAAAGTGGCCGAAACCGAAGACCTTATTCATAAAGTATATCACACACTTCATGAAGTATTACAGCAAAACGGAATTCACTTTAAAAATGAAATTGAAAAAGAAGGCTTTGTAAGCTTTATGGAACCTACAGTAAATGATCTAGTCATTAAAAACATGGCAGATTAATACTTAGGAACACATAAAATATAAAGCGAGTTAGCCTTAAACCTCACAAGAATAATCTTGTGAGGTTTTTTGACCGCTTGTTTTAAGTCAACACTACAGATAATTAAAACGCATATTGTCAATCTGAGCTTGTCGAAGATGGGTTTGAAATCAAAAAAAAACTAAAAATTGTAATAACCGATTTCGCTCTGCAGCGGAATAACTGATAAAATTAAAAACAGCATTGCTGTAACATAAAACAGATTCCTGCCTGCGCAGGAATAATGACTATGAACGATAAACACATCATGCATTTGGACCTCGATACTTTCTACGTTTCTGTAGAAAGGAAGATCGACTCACGACTTAAAGCGAGGCCACTTCTTGTAGGTGGTACGAGCGACCGTGGTGTTGTCGCAGCCTGTAGTTATGAAACTCGTGGTTATGGAGTTCATAGCGGTATGTCTATGAAACTTGCTCGCCAGTTGTGTCCAGAAGCTGTTGTTATACGTGGAAACGCAGGAACTTATTCAAAACATTCTGATGAAGTAACTGAGATCATTAAAGAACAAACACCACTATTTGAAAAATCTAGTATTGATGAGTTCTATGCAGATCTAACTGGAATGGATCGATTTTATGGTTGCTATAAGTTTGCTACAGAGATGCGCAACAAGATCATTAAAGAAACAGGACTTCCTATTTCCTTTGGTCTTTCTATTAATAAAGTAGTTTCTAAAATTGCCACTGGCGAGGCAAAACCTAATAACCAATTACTCATTGATTATGGTACTGAAAAAAGTTTTCTTGCGCCACTTTCTATAAAGAAGCTTCCGCAAGTAGGTGATAAGACCTATCAAACTTTAAGGCATCTAGGGATTAAAAAAATTCATACTGTTCAAGAAATGCCTCAAGAAATGATGATGAACGTTTTAGG
>CAZBCH010000223.1:0-3393 GCA_964490235.1 uncultured Flavobacteriaceae bacterium
TCGCGAAAGCGGAATTTTAATACAACATTATCATCATAATTACCTCAAAACTCTATTTTTGTTTAATAATTATCTTAATTAACCTAAAATAATTTAACGAAACGAGTTGCTATGGATTGGATTTATGATATCAAGGACCCATTATGGGAGACCATTGTTGGTAGTTTTTTAGTTTTTATAATAATCATTGTTTTGACTAGAATTGTAGGCCTAAGGTCCTTTGCAAAGTTTACCGCTTATGATTTTGCTTTTACAGTAGCAATAGGTAGTATTATATCGTCCACACTTACCTCTTCTACAAGTATCGCGCATGGTGGTATAGCCATTGCGAGTTTATTGATACTTACTTATATATTTTCTTTTTTACAGCGAAAATTCCCTGCATTAAATTCAGCAATTTCTAATAAACCGTTATTATTAATGGACAAAGATCAAATTATAGAAAAGAATTTAAAGCATGGCAGGATTGAGAAATCTCAATTAATTGCTAAATTAAGAGAGGCAAATGTGCTGGACTTTAAACAAATTGAAGCGGTTGTTTTAGAATCTACCGGTGATATTTCTGTATTGCATAAAACTGATGATGATGTTTCTTTACATCAAGACCTTTTAGAAGGCGTAAGAAGAGAACCGTAAATAAATTTTCAAAAATTATATTAGATTAAGCTGGTTAGAGATTTTAAGATTTAAACACATAGTGTATGCTCTTTAAAATAATGATGACTAATTATTTTAACACATGTAGCACAAGACTCTCAATTTTTAAGTAACTTGTTGTTAATTACCTGTTCATCTTATTCCACAGGAATTTGCATATGGATTTGAGATCACCGCTTCATGGAAAAAAGAACAAAATACTTACAACTACCTTTTAAGTTTAATCCACATAAACTGGAAGAAGATCTTACGATAATACTAGATAGTAAGTGGACACCGCACTTTAATACAAGTAATTATACCGGAGAGTGGAATGTCATTTCGTTATATGCAATAGATGGTGATGCTACAAACATTTTTGCAATGCAGGATACTAAGGCTCCTTTAAAAGAGACTGATATTTTAAAACGATGCAAGTATTTGCGATCTGTAATTAATTCTTTTAAATGCCCGATTCTATCAGCTCGCATTTTACGATTAGGTGTAGGAGCCGAAATAAAACCTCATCGAGATCATGAACTAGGATATGAAGATGGCAACTTTAGATTACATATTCCTATTATTACTAATCAAGATGTACAATTTATTTTAGACGGTGATGCATTGATCATGTCGCCCGGCGATTGCTGGTATACCAATGTGAACTACGTACATTCTGTTAAAAATTCTGGAGACCACGATAGAATTCACCTAGTTATAGACGGAGAAAGAAATGAATGGTCAGATAAGTTGTTTTTTTCTCTAGCACCTAAAGATAGTTTTGATGCATTGCCAGAACAAAAGCCATCCATACAAACTATCACACGAATGATAGAAGAACTAGAACGTCAAAATTCACCTGCCGCAAAACAAATGATTAAAGATTTAAAGAAAACGCTTGCTTAAATTTGTGTGTAGCGCTATTAATTTGAGTACTACCCATCCTGTACTTATTTTCGATTTTATAGATTTGGTTTTAAATGAATAATGCAATCATCATCGCGACTACATTTATTATTACAATAGCTATTGTGGTGATCTTCTTTTACCACATGTCTCAAGTTAAAAAACGAGACTTTAAAACGATAGAAAGAGAATGGAAAGCCTTTAATACCGCTGTTACAAATAAACGTGTACAAGAAATAAAAAAGGCTGGTACAAAACTTATATATAATGAACATATTACCGTAGAACAGGTTAAAAAGATGTTTCAGATAATCAATGTTCTAGAAAAAGATCATCCTGATCTTACTGAATTAAAATGGATCATCTATAATAAACGAAAAGACTGGAGTAAAACATATCCCAGAAACTTTCACGGTCCTTATATGTAACTCAATCGGTAAAAGCCTTTATAGTATTCTCTATTTCTTATGTTTATAAATTCATATCAAAATCCTACTTTTGCTTATGCTTAAAAAATCACTTCTTTTTGTTTTTGTTCTTTTATTTACACAATTCATTTATGCACAAAATGAAACTATAGACGCCATGACTGCCGAAATGGAAGAAATGACTAAGGAAATTAAAGATCGTGAATCCTTTACTTTAACTCTTTATAAAAAGCATTTAGTTTCTTTAAGTCTTCTTAGAAAAGCTGCAGACGAGCCTGCATTGCGTATGTCACAGAAGCATAAGGACAATATTAAATCTGTTACCAGAACTAGGTATGCTGAGCTTTTAAAAGAAGATCATCAATCGATAGTGGACGAGTCTATAAAACATAATATCAATTGGAAAAAAATTGAATTTGTCGATTTACTCTACAAGCCTAGAGCATTTTTTAAATTTGGCCAGCCAGGATATGAAGGATTGTGGATTTTAAAAGATACTACTAAAAAGGATGTTCTTTTCACGATGCAAGTAGATTTTATTATACTAGGAACAGATGCCTACATTCTAGAAATCGATGATTTTAAAAAGCAGCTCAAGTAATCTGTTGTAAACTATATTATGAACTAGTATCATTTAGATTTACAGTGCAATAATTACAATTTCATTATGGTGGTTACCGCTTTCGCGAAAGCGAAACCTATTACCAGTTCACTTAGAATTATAGAATTAATATAATAAATAGTCTTACAAATCATTTTAATTCAAATAATTAGAATGTTATTCTAACTAGATAATCAAATAGAATTCCTACAATTTGATATGTATAAATTGGGTATTTTTACCTATTGTGTGACTGTTAGAAGCTCGTTATATTTACGTATAAGAAAAATAGTTACTATGTGCTGTACGGATTTACCACCTTGTTTCTTTTAGGATATAAGGTATTTAAAGTAATAGATTTCATTCTAATCCATTCTCATAGAATTTACTAACCAACCATTATTTTAATCTCCTTAATTCTTACAGCACTTTTTACTTTTAAGAAGTGCTTTTCTATTTAAAATAGAATTCTAAAAATCAATCTTTATAAATGGATACTACTGCATTCTTTATTTCTGAAGAATTATAAGCCCTATACATACCTTCAGTATTGAATGGCATGGATATATTTCCTTTAGCATCTACTGCTATAAGTCCACCATCGCCACCTATCTCAAGAATACGTTTGTGAATGACTTCTTTTGCTGCCTCATTTAAAGACATTTCTTTATGTTCTATTAAACACGCCACATCATAAGCAACCACGCCTCTTATAAAAAACTCGCCGCTACCGGTACAACTTATCGCACAAGTTTTATTATTTGCATAATTTCCAGCACCTACCATAGGACTGTCGCCTACTCGGCCCCATTTTTTATTAGT
>CAZBCH010000224.1:0-1715 GCA_964490235.1 uncultured Flavobacteriaceae bacterium
AAAACCGCAAACTATACCGGAACAACATGGTTTTCAGATGTTGTTTATAATCATATTGTAAAGCCACTCAGAGATAAATTTAATGAGCTGTCGGAAGTAATATATAGAAAATTAATTAGCAATGCAGCTCTACAAAATATTGCTAGGTTAATGCTGGTTTTATATATAATAATTTATGGTTTAATGTTTCTTGCTGGAGCTACACAAATTACAGTTACAGATATTGTTATGAGAGTCTTAAAAATTGGTGTCGTATTAGCGCTATTTAGCGAAACAAGCTGGACATTCTTTAGTAGAAACTTATTTAATGTGTTTATAGATGGTACTGAATATTTAATGACCACGGTTATTGGCACAACAAGTTCTGCAGGGAATATTTTTGGTTTCATAGATCCGGTAATAGAAAAATATATTAACGGTAATATGTGGGCGCTACTATTTATTCAATTATTGCAGATTCATAATGGTTTAACATTTTTTGCAATTATGACTATATATGCTATTTTGATCTTTTTCAGGGCGGTGCTTCAGGTTATAGTTGGTTATTGTCTTGCATTCTTGGGATTAGCTGTGATGATTTCAATAGCCCCATTTTTCATTATTCTGATTTTGTTCGAACGCACAAAAGGTATGTTTGATGCGTGGATTTCTACTATGTTTAGTCAGATGATACAACCAACAATTTTATTAATATTTTTCTTATTAATTGATCAGATAATGGGTGACGTTATAACTAGAACAATAGTTAGAGCCTGTTGGGATATATTAATTCCAATTAAGATTGGGCTTGATTTAAATCATATGTCTATTCCAATTAGTTTTTCATTTACATTACCATTCCTTCCTGGGATTCCTTTTTATGTACCAGAAGTAAGAGGTATAGGGACAATGACAGATTTCTTCTTTGCCCCTGGTACGTTTGCAATGCTTGCATCTTCGTCATTCCTATTTTTTGCTTTATGTAAGCTTGCAGATGGATTAGTTGACTATGTCACTCTTGTTGTTCAGTATTTAACAAATGTGCTTGCTGCACGTCAGGATGGAAAACTACAAAGTGGAATGAATCCAATTAAAGATATTACTAGTGACATGGGCAAGCTTGCAAGCCCAATTACCGGTGCTGCTAAGGGAGTAGGCAAGTTTGCAAAAGAAAAATTAATTGATCAAAAATTATCTCGTAGAGCAACAAAGAGTGATGGGGGGCCTATTGATTATAGCTCAGCAAAAAGAAACCAAAATGAAGATCCAAGTAAAGCAACTAAAACTAATACAGATGCTAAGAAACCTGATGTTGGTAAAGATGGGGATAAGGGACCTAAGAAAGGTGCCACTAAGTTTGGTAGTAAAAAACCTAAGAATCTTGGTAAAGAAGATGCAAATCAAACTAGGACGGATACAAGTAAAAATACAAGCTCTAAAACTGGAGTTAAGGAAGATGCGAGTGACAAAATATTATCTGCTAAGAAAAAACTAACTATTGGTGCTCATAGAAAAGGTGCAACAGAAAATATTAGTACAGCTGAGAAAGAAGCAAATAAAGGTAGTAGCTTAAGCTCTAAATCAACAACAGGAGGAACTTCTACTGGAGCTTCATCGACAATAAATCAAACAGATATTTCGGGATCAGGATCTAGTGGTTTCCAGAGGCAAGATTTCACTCAATCTGATTATACTACAGATTCAGGTAGTCAAACTACAACTGATGGAGGATTTGG
>CAZBCH010000225.1:0-4394 GCA_964490235.1 uncultured Flavobacteriaceae bacterium
CTGCATTATTTTTCATCGCTGTAATCATTCCTTGTACTGAACCACCAAAACTCATAGTATTAATTAAAGTAATTTAAAAATTCTATATACAACCAAAAACAAATAGGCAGAATAACAAATACAAGCAGAATCCTTTTAAAAACATTCCATCTATCTTTTTTAAGGTTGTTTCTAAATTGTGCTTTAGCGTTTTCCACCTGTTCTGCTGTAAAAACACGTTTCTTTGATGCTGGTTTATAAGTAGCAATTGAGCCAGTACGCGCATCTGTAATACGATCTGCACGACGTTGATCGCCTCTTGCACGTATGCGGTCTATTTTGTCAAGTAAATGCTTAGTTGCTACTCCCATAAAATATGAGTAGCTTTTGTAAGGGAAATGTTACAGATTATTTTTAATAGAATTTACGAGTAAATGTAAAAAAGGTGAACAACGGTCATAGTCTAAAGAATAATAGTCCATTCCTAAATTGATCTTATTGTAATAGGAACTAATGTTTTTCTTATAGAATTGTTCAGATTCAATTTTCCAAGCCTTTTCTCCAAGTTTTTCAGCAAGAAACCATTTTTCTATTAAGCGCGCTGTCCTACCGTTACCATCCCAAAACGGATGAATTTGTGCAAATTTAAGATGAATTAATGATGCATGATAAAACACTTTTTCAATTGATAGTTTCTCTTTAAGTAAACAACTCAAGTCCTGATAGAAAATTCCAAGTTCGTCTTCAAGTTTTTCTGGTTCGACTGCGAGATAGACCAGACCAGAATTGTCATACACACCCATTCTGTCAGTTCTATAAACTCCTTGTTTATCACTAATTAGTATGGTGCTGGATAGTTTTTTATGAGCTTTTAAAAGATTGTTTTCATTCAGCTTGTTATGAATTGCAAATTGATAAGTATTTACCAGATCATTGATTTCTTCTAATTCCTTTTTAGGTTTAAACGACTCTTTTGCAATTTCAGAATTAAGGTATGAGTTAAGGTCTATAGAGTTTCCCTCAATATTTGCAGAAAACACAGCAGAAGTTTTTACTCTAAAGTCTAAATGTATATTTTCCTGACGCTTGTCATTCAATTCTAGCAACAGACTGATGTCATCATTTATCTTTTGAGAGTAAATTTCAAAATATTTTTGATCTGTGATTCTCATCTCGATTTATCTTATTCATTAAAAAGTAAAATTAAAGTTGTTTCAAGATACATCGATACAATTTAAACTACTATGATGTTTTAATTCCTTTGCGGATAGTATAGATCAAAATTATTTGAAACAGTAATCGGTCTTCCGTTGGTCATATCAACTGTAAATTCGATATTGTAATTACCTTGCTCTACAGGATCATTAAAATCTAGTAGCCAAGAAAAATCATTGATATCAGTTGAATTGTATAAATCGCTACAATCATTGGAAACCATCAAACTTATAGAGCTGAAAAAGTTAGTCGGATCATCGGTAGTATTAGGAGATAAATTTGATGTAACCCCAAAATCTCCATTGATATAAAATGTATTATTAGACAAATCTTCGATGTATAACTTATAAGTATCATTAATACCATCGCCATTAGGTGTCATAAATTTGGTGATATTTATTTTATAATTGTTATCAGAATATATTTCTTTAAATTCTGTTGTTCTTGGGATATTATCGGTTGTTCCTGTTAATGATCTTAAGCAATTATCATCAGAACTACAAGATAGGGTAATTAGACATGTTAGTAAAAAAATTAGTTTTTTCATGTATTAAATTTAAGTATTAAATAAGCTCCTTAGCCGCCTCTAGAGCCGCATCAATTCCTGCAGGATTTTTTCCTCCAGCGGTGGCAAAATGTGGCTGGCCACCGCCGCCACCTTGAATGTGTTTACCTAATTCTCTTACAATGCTACCAGCATTGAGATTCTTTTCCTCGATCAAGTTTTTACTTAAAATCACGGTAAGTGTAGCTTTGCCATCATTTTCTGCTCCTATGATTAAAAACAAATTCTCCATTTCTCGTTCTATATCAAAAGCAAGTTCTTTAACTGATTTTGCATCTAGATCTGTCTTTGTAGCGATAAAGTTTACTCCATCAATCAATTGAGCAGCGTCTATTAAGTCACCTTTAAGATTTCCAGCTTTAGCTTTTTTAAGTTGTTCTATCTCTTTTTTAAGAGCGTTATTTTCCTCTTGTAAATCGGCAATAGATTCTGCAGGGCTTTTTGTAGGATTCTTTAAAATTTCTTTGATTTCTTCAAAGTTTTTAGATTGCTCTGCAAAGAAATCTTTTACTGCGTCGCTTGTAATTGCTTCAATGCGTCGTATTCCAGATGCTACTGCTGTCTCGTTTGTGATTTTAAAATGCCAGATGTCTGCCGTGTTTTTCACATGAGTTCCACCACAAAGTTCTTGACTTTTACCAAACTTAATAGTACGAACCACGTCGCCATATTTCTCACCAAAAAGTCCTATTGCACCTTCGGCAATGGCTTGATCATAAGTATTGTTTCTATTCTCTTCTAGTGGTAATTGTTCCCTTATACGAGCATTGACAAAGTTTTCAATTTCTATGAGTTCTTCTTTTGTTACCTTAGAAAAATGAGAGAAATCAAATCGCAAACTAGCACTTCTTACCATAGATCCTTTTTGCTCTACGTGAGTACCTAAAATTTTACGTAAAGCTTGATGAAGTAGGTGAGTAGCAGTGTGATTTGCTGCAGTACGTGCACGCTGGTGTGCATCTACGGTTACTTTAAATGGACCATCAAGTTCTTTAGGAAGGTTTTTAGTAAGATGAACAGTTTGTCCATTTTCTTTTTTAGTATCTATAATATAAACGGTATCGCCGCTAGCATTTTCTATATATCCTTTATCGCCAGTTTGTCCACCGCTTTCTCCATAAAATGGCGTCATGTTAAAGACTATTTGATATAATTCACCGTCCTTTTTACTGATTACTTTTCTGTATTTAGAGATGCGCACATCTCCTGATAGTTGATCATACCCTATAAACTCTTGAGTATCATCATCTCTTAAGGTAGTCCAGTCACTTGTCTCTGTAGCGCTGGCTTTTCTAGAACTTTCTTGTTGTTTTTTAAGTGCTGTGGCAAAACCATCTTCATCCATTTGAAGCCCTTGTTCACTTAAAATTAAACGTGTTAATTCTTTAGGAAAACCATAAGTATCATTTAATTCAAATGCTTTTTTACCGTCTAGAACACTAACTCCTTCATTTTTCATATTTGAAATCATAGAGTCTAGTAGTGTGAGTCCATTTTCTAAAGTTCTTAAGAAAGAAGCTTCTTCTTCTTTAATAACATTTAGAACAAGGTTTTTTTGCGATTTAAGCTCAGGAAAAGCATCACCCATTTGCTTAGAAAGGGTATTTACTAGCTGGTAGATAAATGGTTCTTTTTTACCTAAATACGTAAATCCATAACGTATAGCGCGACGCAAGATCATACGTATAACATATCCGGCGCCATTATTAGATGGTAATTGTCCATCTGCAATAGAAAATGAAACGGCTCTTAAATGATCTGCAATAACTCGTATCGCGATATCTTCTTGTTCTGTTTTACCATAAGAATGACCAGTAATAGTTTCAATCTCTCTTATAAGTGGTGTGAAAATATCAGTATCATAATTAGACTGTACATTTTGCAATACCATGGCTAGACGTTCAAAACCCATTCCCGTATCTACGTGCTGTGCAGGTAGGTTTTTCAAACTACCATCTGCCATGCGATTGTACTGCATGAAAACTAGGTTCCATATTTCTACAACTTGTGGATGGTCCATATTTACAAGTGAGGCACCATCTACTTTTGCTTTTTCTTCAGCACTTCTAATATCTACATGAATTTCAGAGCATGGTCCACAAGGTCCTTGCGCGCCCATCTCCCAAAAGTTATCTGCCTTGTTACCGTTTAAGATACGTTCTTCAGCAATAAATTCTTTCCAGTAGTCATAAGCTTCTGTATCTCGATCTAAATTTTCACTAGCATCACCTTCAAAAATGGTCACATAAAGACAATCTTTATCAATACCGTATACTTCAGTCAGTAATTCCCAGGCCCATGCGATAGCATCTTTTTTGAAATAATCACCAAAACTCCAGTTACCTAACATCTCAAACATGGTATGGTGGTATGTGTCCACACCTACTTCTTCTAGGTCATTATGTTTACCGCTTACTCGTAAGCATTTTTGAGAATCTGCTACACGATTATTTTTAGGGTCAGAGTTTCCTAAGAAATACTCCTTAAACTGGTTCATACCAGCATTAGTAAACATTAACGTAGGATCGTTTTTGATCACCATAGGAGCGCTAGCAACGATTTGGTGTTTTTTATTTTCAAAAAAATCTAAAAATGTTTGACGTATTTGTTTTGACTTCATTCTGGTTGCACTAGC
>CAZBCH010000226.1:0-6379 GCA_964490235.1 uncultured Flavobacteriaceae bacterium
CTCGCTTTCGCGAAAGCGGTAACCACATTCTTCCTCACAATACGAGTATGCCAGGTAATCGATAAAATAATCATCTACATTAATCCAATACATGAAAACATCTTCATGGTCTTCTCCACCACCATCTTCATCAAAAGTAACCTCTATTTCATGGTAATAGTTGCCTTGAATTGTATCTTGAGAAATGTATTTCACATTAATCGCGTCTCCATCCAAACCATAAGGCAATTGCGCAAAGTAAATAACCGAATTTAAACTCGCTGAATACCTCGTAGAAAGAGAATCTGCCAGCGGTAATGGCACATTATTTTTAAAACGAGTAAAGCCATTATTATCTAGTTGGTCAATTACCGTATCCGTATCTATCATCAAGTGTCTCTTATATTCAAAACGACCATTTTCACGATAGACTGAATAATCGATACCTCTAAAGTTAAATTTAAGAGTGCCATCACCAGCGATTGATGTCCCATGCGACTGCATGGCTTTATTCATAATCTCGCGTGCATCAGGTGTTTTATCATTACAAGAAATTAATCCTAGACAAATAACAGAAAGTATAAAAAGTTTGTTTTTCATTTCACAAAGATATAAGAGATTCCATGACCTATTAAAGTATATTTGTCCCGTATTTATGGAATTTAAGAACAAAATAGAGATCAAAAATCGCAAAGCGCGTTTTGAATACGAGATACTAGATAAGTATACCGCTGGTATTGTACTGGCAGGAACTGAAATTAAGGCTATACGATTAGGTAAAGCTAGTATTGCCGAAGGCTTTTGTGAGTTTCAAAACAATGAATTGTTTATCATTAACATGACTGTTCAAGAATACTCTCATGCAACCTATTTTAATCATCAACCTAAACAAGAACGCAAACTATTATTAAATCGTAAAGAGCTTAATAAACTGGAAAAAGCGGTTGCTAATACCGGTAATACGATTGTTCCTTTAAGATTGTTTGTTAATTCAAAAGGTCTTGCAAAACTAGATATAGCTCTTGCAAAAGGTAAAAAGCTTTACGATAAAAGAGAAACTTTAAAAGATCGTGATAACAAGAGAAGACTTGATGCCGTGAAAAAACAATACCGCACCTAAGATGGTTCATCCTACTGCTTAATTGCTATTAATTACCTTATTATTGATAGAATATTTAAGTAATTTTTTACACACTATTTAATTAAAACATTCATTCTATTTCTGTTATAAAGAAAATAGAAACTTGTCACGTACCTCATACTTAATTAATTTTAACGTAAAAATCTAATTACCTCTTTTAAATTGCACAACTCGCTTTTCTAAAAGTAGAATGAAAAATTAATTAATTTCTAGACAACTATTTCAATACCTTCACGTCTTAACAATAGATAGAGCTTGTTAACACAATAAAAACACATGCTTTATTAATTTGCACGTATAAACCCAACCATGATGAATTTTATTATTAGAACTGCTATTACTTTAATTGTAGCATTATTAATCTCTACTCTAGCACAAGCGCAGCTTACAGGGACTCTTACTGACGTAAATGATGAGCCTATTGCGTTTGCTTCTATTTATATTAAAGGTACTTACAAAGGCACAACAACTAATATTGATGGTGGTTACACTTTAAAATTAGACGGTTTTCAAAGCTATGATATTGTTTTTCAATCCCTAGGTTACCAGCCGCAAACAATTACAGTAGACTTTAATAAAAATGAACAGGTTCTAGATGTAGTCATGCAAGAAGAGGTGGCTTCACTAGAAACAGTAATTGTAAATTCTGGGGTGAACCCTGCAAATCGAGTTATCAGAGAAGCTATAGCAAATAGAGAGAAAAATCGTAAGAAATTCTCAAGTTACAAAGCAGATTTTTACTCACGTGGTTTGTGGCGTATGAAAGATGTGCCTGAAAAATTTATGGGAGAAGAAATAGGTGATTTAGAAGGATCGCTAGATTCCATAACTCGTAGCGGTGTTGTTTACCTTTCAGAAACCGTTTCAGAAATTGCCTATAACGCACCAGATGATTTTAAAGAACATATTATCGCAAGTAAAATATCGGGCGACGATAACGGTTTTAGCGTTAATAGTGCAGAGAGCGCTAACTTTGATTTCTACAATAATAACATCGATTTAAATAATCGCATCGTCTCTCCTATTGCAGATTATGCTTTTAGCTACTACAAATACAAATTGCTAGGTGCATTTTATGATGAGAATCAGTTTTTGATCAATAAAATTGAGGTTACTTCTAAACGTCCTAAAGACAATACTTTTAATGGTATTATATATATAGTAGAAGATCAGTGGACCATTTATGGTCTAGAACTTACAACGTTAGGAGAAAATATAAACGTGCCAGCTATAGAAAAACTGACCTTTAACCAGGACTTTACATATGAACCTAGTAGTGGCGACTGGATCAAAAGATCGCAAAGTATCGATTTTGTTTTTGGGTTTTTAGGTTTTAAAGGAAATGGTAGGTTTATCGCAAATTACACTAACTATGATTTTAATCCACAATTTGATAAAGAAAGTTTTGGGCCACAGGTACTTAGTTTTGAATTAGATGCAAATAAAAAAGATACTACTTATTGGAATAAAAAACGTCCAGTACCTCTTACCGTAGAAGAAAGTAAAAATTATACCGTTAAAGACAGTATTGCAAAGGTGCGCAATGATCCTAAATATAAAGACAGTGTTGATCGTGTGAATAACAAATTTAGGATGACCTCATTACTTACCGGTTATTCTTATAGAGATAGTAATAAAAATGAGCGTTATACCTATAATGGACTTATAGATCTAGGGTCTTTTAAGGGCTTCAATACAGTTCAAGGTTTTGTTCTAGGAACAAGTTTAAGCTATTCTAAAGGTTTTGATGATGACTATAATCGCAGCCTTTATATAAGCAGTGATATCAATTATGGACTCTCAGACGATAGATTGCGCTACACCGCAAGAGCAAATTACCGATTCAACAGAACTAATAGAAGAAATATATCTCTTGCCGCTGGAACAGAAGCAAGACAAATCAACAATGGCAACCCTATAAGCGGACTAGAAAACACTATCTCAAGTCTTGCCTTTGAACGTAATTTTGCCAAATTTTATGAAGTAGACTTTGTAGGTGCCAGCTATTATGAAGAAGTTGCAAATGGCTTTTTTCTTAGCGCTAGCGCAAATTACGAGAAAAGACAGCCACTTACTAACACTACAGATCAAGTGTGGTTTACACAAAGTGATGTAAATTATACCAGTAACAATCCAGTACCATTAGATAATAATAGAAATGCCTTTATTACAGAACATGAGGTTCTTAAAATAGGCCTAGGTCTTACCATACGACCAGGGCAAAAATACCAGAGCTATCCAGACCAGAAATTCAATATACGTAACGAGAAATACCCTACCATAGCTTTACGTTATGAAGGTGGTTTTTCAGGAAGCGACAGTGGTAAAAACTTCCATCAATTCAGTGCAAATTTGTACCAAAGCTTTGACATGGGCAACTTAGGTCGCAGTAGCTACTGGATGAATGCCGGAACCTTTATTGACGGTGACGACATCTCTTTTGTAGATTACCAGCACTTTAACGGCAATAGATTAAGGTATAAATTACAGGCATTAAACCCTTATGGGTTTGGACTTCTTAATTACTACGATTACAGTACAAATAGCGATTATGCTCAAATCCATTTACAGCACGACTTTAAAGGTTTTATACTAGGTAAAATTCCAGGATTGAATCAGTTAAACTATGATTTAATTTTAAGCGGTAAAGCCTTGTTTACAGACCGTAGTCCTTATTTTGAAGCCAGCGCTGGGATTGATAATATAGGTTTTGGTAAATTCAGACCTTTCCGTGTAGATTATGTGTATAGCATGACTAGTGGCCGGAAATATGGTGCCTTTGTGGTAGGTATCAACTTTGGAATATAAAATAAATGGTTATTATTTCGCTTTCGCGGAAGCGGAAACAACACATTCTTTATTTTTCATTTGCTAAACTAGTGCGATCGTAATGTTATCTGACCTTATTTAGACAAACTTTATTTAAAAGTATTTAATATTGCCTTGAAATTACCAATTAAAATATTTTAATCAAAATTGATAATATATCCATGGAGCCAGTTTTAAAAGGTCTTATTAGTTTTTTTATTTTTGTAGTAGTCGTTTTTTTATTTTGGGTACTCCCGATTTATCTTGGACTTAAATAGGCAAAAATAAAGGGTGTTTCAAAACTTTGGATGCTTTTTGGCATTCATCCGTTTATGGGGTGGATTGCATTTCTAATTCTTAGATATGGAATAGACGCAAGAAAGCAATGTCAAAAATGCAAAGAATTGATAAAAATGGAAGCTCAAATTTGCCGCTATTGCGGGAATCAAATGAGCGATGAAGAAATTCAATTTGCCATTAGAGAATATCAATTATAGAAAAGATAACAGTAATTTAAAAAGAAGTAGCTTTTCCTTATTTAGTGCATCAATTCTATCTTTTAAACCATAAATGACCTCAAACTTTTAGTAAAATTTGAGGTCATCTCTACTCTATTTAATGAATTTACTTACTTTTTCTCAGCCATTTTATAGCAAAGTAAACTCCAGGAACAATTAGAAATAAAGGCCACAAAGTCAATAAAACTAATATAGCTCCTTTTATAAAATCCCAGCCGTAACCTAAACTATTGAGCGCTTGATCTTTGAAAGTGATGATATAACTTTCTGGTTCTTTTTTATAAGCAACTGTTTCATAAAACTCAATCTCAATCGTGCTCAACGATACCTGATTTTGCATCATTTTCAAACGACCTTCTGCCGCTTCTATTTCTTCTTGCAGGACACGTAATTTCTCCTCGGTTTTAAGTACTTCTTCTACCGTTTTTGCCTTACTACGCAAAATCTTATCGTACTTTGCTTTAATTTCTTTTTTGGTTGCTAGTCGTGTGCTAAGATCTACATAGTTTGCGGTAATGTCTTGGCTTGAGATGTTCTTATAATCAACAAATTCTGCTAATTGTGTAAAATCATTTAGTAAAGCATCAAAGTTTACCGCAGGAACTTTAAATACCATTCTATTCTCTAGTTGGTAATCGTTTTGAGTGTAGCGCATGTCTGCCACATAACCGTTCCATTTGTGAATCAATTCTTGCGCTTTTCTAGTACAACTGTCTAAGTTCTTCACTTTAAACTTAGCATCTGCTGTTTTAATAATTTTTAGGTGATTGTAATTGGGTTTTTCAGCAGTAGAGTTGCTATGATTATTATTAGACTGCACCTCTAAAATTGATGGTGCACTTTCATTTTGCACTTCTAGATTTTCTTGATAAGCTCTTTCTTGATGACAACTGTTCAATAGTAATAAGGCTAGCGTAGCGATTACTGTGATTGTGTTTTTCATAGTGTTTATTTTATTAATGGAATCACAAACCTATTGCTAGCAGTAAAAATCTCTTTGTAAAGCTCTTGTAAAAGCTTTGTAAACTGTTTTACAAAAGGTATTTTAGTACCACTTTATGGAACCACACGATGACATTTCTATTTTCAAATCACTATTGAGATCGGTAGAGAATCAATTTTGGAAAAATGGAAATACCGCATCATCTATACCTATTAAGACTTGGAAAGGACAAGAAATTATACATTTTCAGGACGATTTAAGATCCAAAACTGGCAGCACAGTAAGTGAAAAATGGTTTTATACCTACATTAAAAATGATGCAGATAAATTGCCTCGCATTGATATCTTGAATTTGCTGGCTCAATATATCGATGAGGATAATTGGCACGCTTTCGCGAAAGCGGAAAAAAACAGAATCATTAATTTTAATAAAACTAAGAGACAAGCTGAAACTTTAAGTACAAGCCAAAACATTCAAAAACCTAAACAACCAAGATCAAAAAAAACCTACATCATCCTAGTTCTTGCTCTTTTGATTATGAGCGTATCAGGGATCTATTTCTATATGAATTCTAAAACGGAATACGAATTTTGCTTTATCGATTTTTATAGCAAATCGCCCATAGAAAATAAAACCTTAGACATCAAAATATTGAATGAAAATGAGAGCCCGACCTACGTAAAAACCGATGCCAGTGGCTGCTTTAAAGGAACAACGACTAATAGCCTGATCAAATTTGTAGTGTCTTCTCCTTATTATAAAAATGATACCATTACAAGAGTTTTAAATGGAGAACAATTTGAGCAATTACCACTGCGTACAGATGACTACGCGCTCATGCTGGATTACTATTCTAACGGTAAGGTAGAAGAATTTAAAAATCGTAAAGCGCAATTAAATCAGCTTATCGCTAGAGATGCCATCATCATGGAAGTTTTACCTCATTCTATAGGTGTTACCTTGTATGAAAAAGCAGATTTTATCAATAA
>CAZBCH010000227.1:0-4321 GCA_964490235.1 uncultured Flavobacteriaceae bacterium
CCAATTATATTCTTTCAAAACTTAAATCTGCTAGAGAGGCGAGAGAAATATTAAGAAAATTCAAAGTACTTGTTGAAATGTTAAGCTTAGATAATAAGATAACAGAATTAGCGTTGAGTGATGATAATTTTCCAGATTTCGAGGACGGATTACAATATTACTCTGCTATTGAAAATCAAGTAGATATAATTATCACGAGGAATAAAAAAGATTTCCAAAATTCTAAAATTCCTGTATTAAGTGCAAAAGAATTTTTAGCTCTGAAATAATAATAGTAGCTCACAAAATAGTCTTCTTATAAGGTACACTTTATTAATTTACGGATAAAGTAACTATATAAGAATCCCGATAAATCAGTCCTAGTGTTGCGATGAAAAAACATTATTGAAAATCTTATTCGATGTTTCTACTCACAATAGTTTCAAATTCTTTCGCGCCAGCGAAACCATAACCCATAAAAAACGCCTCCATTAAAGAGGCGTTTTTAAATTTATGACAATATATCAGTTTAGTACTGCTCTTCTTCATTAGGAAAATCGACTGATTTTACATCTTTTACATAACTAGCAACGGCATTACCCATATCTTCATATAGATTCAAGTAACGACGTAAAAACCGCGGATTGAACTCGTGTGTCATGCCAAACATATCGTGAGAAACGAGCACCTGACCGTCCACTCCAGCTCCTGCTCCTATTCCTATTACTGGAATGGTAAGCTGGTCTGCCACCTTTTTTGCAAGAGCAGCCGGTACTTTTTCTAAAACCAGTGCAAAACAACCCCAACGTTCTAATGCTAGAGCGTCTTCTACAAGTTTTGCAGCTTCTTCTTCTTCCTTAGCTCTTACCGTGTACGTACCAAATTTATAAATGGATTGAGGTGTTAAACCCAGGTGACCCATCACAGGTATACCAGCATGCAAGATGCGTTTAATAGATTCCTTTACCTCGCTTCCACCTTCTAGTTTTACAGAATGTCCACCACTTTCTTTCATGATGCGTATGGCGCTGCGCAAGGCTTCTTTAGGATCGCTTTGATAACTACCGAAGGGTAAATCTACCACTACAAGCGCACGATCTACAGCACGCACGACACTACTGGCATGATAGATCATCTGGTCCAGCGTTATAGGTAAGGTAGTCTCATGTCCTGCCATTACATTACTGGCGCTATCGCCCACCAGAATCACGTCTATTCCTGCACTATCGATAATCTTTGCCATGGTAAAGTCATAAGCGGTAAGCATAGAGATCTTCTCGTTATTGGACTTCATCTCGACTAGGGTTTTTACCGTTACCCTTTTGTATTGTTTTTTGGCAGTAGACATAAAATTTATTTTAAGTGTGGCAAAAGTACTAATATTACAGCTTAATTTAATCCCTATCCTATGAGACTTCTATACACTGCTATTTGTGTTATCGCTTTCGCGAAAGCGTACTCACAACAGCCTATCGCACAAGATTCTACAACTGTAATTATAGAACAACCTAATCCTGTAGATGCCGTGAAGACTTTTTTTAAGAATTTTCATGCACAAGATACCGTGGCTTTAAAAGAAATGATTCTACCAGAAATAATGCTGACTTCTATGTCTATAAAAGGCGAAAAACGCATGATAAACAAAACTAAAATCGCAGAGTTTTTAAAAGGCATCGCGAGTATACCAGATAGTATTCCTTTTGAAGAGCGCCTTATTGAGATCGATTACAGTAATGATACTCAAGTCGCAACAGTTTCTACCACTTATGAATTCTATTATAATAATAGATTATCGCATATAGGAACTAATAAGTTCACACTCTTTTTTATAGACGATAAATGGGTGATCGTAGGTGTTGCAGACACGCGTATTTATGGGTCTTAATCTGAGCTTAAGTTTAAGTTTAAGTTTAAGTTTAAGTTTAAGTTTAAACCTAAGTTGAAATTGAAGCTTAAAATCAAGTCTAAGTTGAAGTTTAGTTTTTAATAAACTTTAAAGTCTGCTGACCTTGATCGCTTTTAACTACTATAAAATAAACTCCTTGATTTAATTTTGCTATAGAAACAGGTTGTTTAAAATCAGTTATTGATGCATCGTATTGCAACTGTACTTTTCCTTGAACGTCATATATGAAAAGCGAATTGATCTTTAAGGAAGCATCAAGATTTATGAATTCCTGAGCTGGATTAGGAGTAAGTAAGATGTTATTTTCAGTAGGATCATTCACACTTGCTGTTGTTGAAATTGTTACGGTCTCAGTATTAGTAATGATAGGAAAGTTGAAGTCAAAATAGATTTCGGCTGTATTATCAAAGCTATCGCCTACCACTAAAGAATTCAATGTTTTGATTTTAAATAATACATAACCGTCATTAGTTGCGTCATTAAAATCTAAGTTGATGTCGTCAAAGTGAAACTCTACTTCGTTACCGTTTGTGATACTAGCATAATAGTCATGACTCGAGCTAAGCGGTACAAAACTATCGATATCAAATTTAGAAGTATCAATGACATCTTTGACTCTTACATTAATGGCGCTAGCCGTTCCTGTATTTTCAAATCGTATCATATAATCTAGGTACTCACCTATCAAGTCTGGTTGAATAGTGTTGCCTTGTAAGCAGGTTTTATCATTAGGGTCGTAACTGTTTACAACGGTTTGAATTAAGCTTGCCGTATTGTTCAACAAATTCACATCACTTCCTGTGAGATATGTCGATGCACTTAGATTTAAGATATCGCCAGAATTTAATGGAAAAGTAGGATCAGTAGGCGTATTGAGATTAAAGCTAAGCTCATAAGTAAGCGTTTGTAATGGCTGTAAAGAATAGGTCCAGCCTAAACTAGTTGCAGTTGAAGAAGTAACAGAAGGTACAGCCGATGTTAAAATCATGACATCGCTAGAATAAGTAAAAATTAGAGCATCTGTCACTGGAACAGTTCCTTGATTAAGCACTCTTACTTCATAGGTTACATCAAATCCTGGTCTGGCTTGATTTAATGGTATGATACTAACAGCAATATCTTGCGCTATGGTCACAGGTATCAAACAAAAATCTTGAATGGCACTATTTGTAGAATTAGGAAAGGTTATAACGGTAGTTGAAGGTGAAACAGTTATACTTGAACTTGAAGAAAGGACGTTGATATCATAAGCTCCGTCTGGAGCAAATAAGGTATAATCACCATTTGCATCAGTGACCGCATAAAATTCGATTCCTGAAGCTGCATTTGTAGCTGTTACTAGTAAACCTACTGCTGCAGGATCAGTAGTAGTGCATCCATTCATATCTACATCAAAGGATACATTTCCTGAGATAGAATTATAATTACCAGGAACATACAAAGGTCCAAGGAATGTAGATGATTGATTACCACAAATAGATCTAATATAAAATTCATATTGAACACTAGTAACTAAACCTGTTATAATCATATTATTTGTGACTGTGGCGATTACAACTCCGCCAGAACCCTGCACATACGGTGTAACCCCATACTCTATTTCCCATAATGTAGATGTGCCATTATCTTGCCAGTTCAATTGCACAGACGTACCTGTAAAATTAGAATACTCAAACTGAGTAACTGGCGCACACTGCGACTGCACAAATTGAATGCCTAACGAAAGTAGAATTAAAAGTAAAAATCTAGACATGGCGGTTGTTTAATTGTTCTTAAAGATAAGAAATCATTTCACAATCAGTCTATTAGAAATAAAAAAAGCGCAAATCTTAAGATTTGCGCTTTCTATATTATCGATACTATTTTTTACTGATTTCCTAAAATAATAGGTAAACCGCCGCTCTCGCCACCACCTACTACGATCACTTTAGAATTAGGAGATTCGGCTAACTTTAATGTTGCCTCGATTCCTTTTTCTGTAAGAATTTTGTCTGTCAAGGACGCACTCAAAATTTTGTTGGCTACCGCTTTACCTTCAGCATCAATTTTTTGTCTTTGTGCTTCTTTAGTCGCTCTTGCAAGCCTAAATTCATATTCTAATGCTTCTTGCTCTTGCTCTAATTTGCGCTCAATAGCCGACTTTATTTTAGGCGGTAAAGTCACATCTTCTACAAGAACTCTATTTACCTGAATGTACTGCGCTGATAATTCTTTTTGAACCTCGTCTAGAATCTCGTTCTGGATCACATCACGTTTACTAGAATACAATTGCTCTGGTGTGTAACGACCTACCACACTTCTCGCTGCAGCGCTTATCGCTGGTGCTAGAATTTGAGATTCGTACTCACGACCTTTTTCTTGGTGTAAATAAGGTAACTTATCATATTCTGGCTGGTACCATACTGTACCATCTACAGTTACCTCAAGACCATTTAC
>CAZBCH010000228.1:0-11313 GCA_964490235.1 uncultured Flavobacteriaceae bacterium
AAAACACATCTACAATTCCCGCTCCTTCATAGTATTTTCTTATTGCGGTTACTCTAGATGGATCCATTTCATGTGCTAGATCGTTAAGTGATTGTAGATACTCATTCATCTTCACTGTATTATCACCATCTTCAAAATCTGGCAACCAATACATCTCGTTTCCTAACGACCAGAATACAATGCTGGGATGATTGTAATTCTGATTAATAATTTCCTTCAACATGCCGGTAGTATTTTCTTGCCATACATCATTACCCAATCCTCCACGGCACCATGGTAGTTCATCCCAAACTATTAGTCCTAGCTCATCGCAGGCTTTATAAACTTCAGGATCTTGTGGATAGTGTGCTAATCTTACAAAGTTTGCGCCCATGCTTTTTATAAGTTCCATATCTGCTCGATGCTGCTCGTTGCTCATGGCTGCTCCTACTCCAGCGTGTTCTTCATGTCTGTGAGTTCCCCTTAATAATAATCGTTCTCCATTTAAATAAAAGGCACCATAGTCTTTGAATTCAAACCATCTTAAACCTACTTTTTCTTCGGTTTGATCAATGATTTTATCGCCGTTTTTAATAATTATGGTTAAGGTATAAAGGTTAGGAGTTTTGGTACTCCAAAGTTCTGGAGATTTGATGTTTTCAAATGATAGACTCGTGAATTTATCAGTTCCAACGGCTTCAGTCATTTTAACCGATTTACCTGTAGGTGATATTAGTTCACTATCTACTATAAACTCTTTTGGAAGCGTTGAAGTTTCCACATTAATAAGTACGCTAGCATTTTCTGCAGAAACTGTTGGTGTAACTTTTACTCTATCAATATGTGTTTCAGGTAAAGTTACTAACCATACATCTCTAGTAATACCTCCATAAATAAAGAAATCACTTTTTTGAGAAGGAATCACTTCTGGATCATAACTGTTATCTGCTCTAACTAATACTTCATTACTTCCTGCTTTTACTACATCTGTAATATCTACTGTAAAACCTATGTAACCACCTATGTGACCACCTACCTTTGTTCCGTTCACATATACTTCAGAAATGATGTTTACTCCTTCAAAATACAATTCATAAACTGCATTATCAGCAATAGTTTCTAACTCCAAATCTTTCTTATACCAACTAGAATTACGCCTATAACCTGGATTTAAATCAGTTGCATCCAGCGCATTCCATGTATGTGGTAGATTTACAGATTCCCAATCTTGCTTTTCTCGAGCTTCATTTATATCTAATGTGGGATGCTCTAAATATTGCCAGTCTTGATTAATATTAATTTTAGACCTTTCAACAGTAGTATTTGATATCCCTGACACAGCTGAGTCACAGCTGGCTGTAATCACAAAAATGAGTATCCAAAGTTTCAAAAAGTGATTCATAAAATAGTTTTAAAGTAAAAATTATTGATCTAGTTCTTGTAAGCGCAACATCAATTCAAGGAAATAATAATCGCCATAAATGATAGGTTCATCCATTTCTGATCTTTTGGACCAGTCACCAGAGCTGTGTTGAAGAATAAAAGGAATCTCTAAGTCAGCAGGAAGAATATATTTCTCAGACTTTAAATTATTCAATACTTTCCTGCTATAATTAATGTAATCTTGCTTATCCGTGTAACCATAAAGCTCTACCAAAGCTGATGCTACTATAGCAGCTGCTGATACATCTCTGGGCTCATCTGGAATGTTAGGAGCATCAAAATCCCAATATGGTATACCGTCTGCAGGTAAATTTTTGTGATTAATAAAAAAGTTTGCAGTCGCCTGCGCTTGTTTTAAATAATCTTCGTTTTTAGTATATCTATAAGCCATCGTATATCCATAAATGGCCCAACCTTGTCCACGAGCCCATGCAGACTCATTGCTATAACCTTGGTGAGTTACACGTTCTTTTACATTACCATTAATCGTGTCATATACCACCACATGGACAGTACTGTCGTCTGGTCTAAAATGATTTCTTAAAGTAGTGTTTGCGTGTTTTACAGCAAAATGATGATAGGTAGAATCGCCAGAAAGTCTAGTCGCTTCAAAAAGTAATTCCAGATTCATCATATTATCTATAATAACAGGAAATTCCCACTGAGCACTATTAAAATCCCACGATCGTATAGATTGAACATTAGGATTAAAACGTGTCGCTAAAGTTTGAGCACTTTGTAGAAGAACTTCCTTATAATACTCATTTCCTGTACGATTGTAACCTAAACCAAAACTGTTGTACACCTTAAATCCCATATCGTGAGTTCCATCATTAAACTTTTCTTTTTCTATAAATGCGGTCCATTTTTGTGCGCTTTCGCGAAAGCGAGATTCACCAGTAACGTCACCTAACATCCACAAGTTCCCAGCATAAAAGCCGCTAGTCCAATCTTTTGATGGTCGTTTGAGTATTTGTTTTGTCTCAGGATTATAACTACGTGGAAATGCCGTCGAATCTAATGGATAGTCGAGCACTTTGTTATATCGTGCGATCAAAAGCTGATTGATATCAGTAGTATCAGTATTGATCTCTTTAGTTTCATGAGGCTTACAAGAGGCCAATAATATAAAACTGGTCAAAAGCCAACTAATATTGTAAAAGGTTTTCATGGTTATAATGGAATAAAGATCGAAGCGTTTTACCTCGTTCATTTTAAAAGTAACACAAAGAGCAGAATCATAAATTCAAATTTGGGTAAACAAAAATCCCAGCAACTAAAAGTCACTGGGATTAAAGCAGTTGGCTATTTCAACATTTTAATATCCGTTATTTTGTGGTAACAGATTAGGATTTCTAGAAAGTTCATCTGCAGGAAGAGGTAATAAATAATCTACAGCTGGGTCAAATCCAGGAACAAGACCTTCAAAACCAGAAGGTCCAAAAACCTCATCACCTATTCTTAATCTTACGATATCATACCACCTTTTGAACTCAAAAGCTAACTCTAATCTTCTTTCCTCTATAATAACCTGTCTTAAATCTGCTTGATTTAATCCAGACACATCTGCTGGAAAAGCAGATCCATTACCACTACGTGCTCTTGCTCTTACACGATTAACATATCCCATAGCTTCTCCACTACCACCATCTACTTCGTTAAGAGCCTCCGCTGCTATTAATAAAACCTCTGCATACCGCATGAAATGATAATTATGGTTAGAATTTCTACCATTTCCATTACCAGTTTCACCAGTAAACCTAGTATACTTTGCAATATGAGGTCTATTCACGGCTCGAGAATTGAAATTTGAAAAAATAGTAAATGGATTCTCTACGTCGTTAACGACATTAGTATCGTCAAAACTAACTTCTTTTCTATAATCATTATCATCCCAATCGTTGTATACAGCGAGTGTGGGAACTCCTACAGACCAGCCACCACCTGTGATATTAGGCTCGTATTGCTCATCACCTCTTATTCCTGTTAAAGCTGCCATGTAATCCCTACCATCATCGCTAGGGCTAAAACCATTAAAATCCAATGAAAAGATTGGTTCTAAGGAAGCATCTACAACATTTGCATTAAACAAGTTTTGAAAATCAGGTTCTAGATCTAGGTTGTAAGTACCTTGGTTTCTTATTACTTCAAATGCATAATTATAAGCGAGTTGATGCTCTCCTCGAGTCAAATAAACTAAAGCAAGGTATGACTGCGCCGCAGACTTTGCTGGTAAGGATCTTGCAGGCTGCGTATCTGGTAACCACCGCTCAGCAAATTCTAGATCAGCAATAATATTTGTATACACATCATCAACAGAAGTTTTGCTAATGCTGTTTGCTGCAACAACATCTGTAACTGGTTCACTTAAATATGGTATGTCACCAAATTGTCTTACTAAATGAAAATATGTAAAAGCTCTTACAAAATACGCTTGAGCAACAACTGGATTTTTATTTTCATCTGTATCGCCTACTAATTCTGCTCCTGCTATCGCATTATTTGCGGCAGCAATTATTTGATAAGTTCTATTCCAATAGCCTGAAATCATACCGTTATCTGCAGGAACGTTAAATTCATCATGTTCGATTCTACGTCCAGAAGTTGTTGGGTCACCAATTGCGACCATATCACTGCGTAACATGAGTGTTAATGACATCTTACGTCCCCAGAAATCCTCATGTAACATATGACCGTAAGCACCATTAACTGCGGTTTGAATATCTTGTGTTGACTGAAAGAACCCTTCAGGAGCGAGCAGTCCTAATGGTTCTTCTTCTAGATCTGAACAACCCATTATCGACAATCCTATTGCAAGGATTAAATATTTATAAGCTTTCATATTTCTATTTATTATCTTGTTAATTATTAAAATTTAATGTTTGCACTGAAGTTAAACGACCTCAACGTAGGGTAGTTACCAAAGTCAAAACCTCGAGTGGTATTTGCATCTCTATTTGAAACTGAACCAGCTCCGAAATAACTAGCCTCTGGATCAAGACCTGAGTAATTGGTTATAGTGAATAAGTTTTGTGCGCTAATAGCCAATCTTAAACTTTTCACTCCTATTTTTTCTACAAATTTGTTGGGTAGCGTGTAACCTATAGAAATGTTCTTGAGTCTCATGTAGCTACCATCCTCTAAGAATTGTGAGGAGATTCTTTTGGCTCTTAATGCTACACTAGGAATATTTGTATTTGTATTATTAGGAGTCCAAGCATTAAGAATATCAGTCGTAGCATTTGAATCTCCGCTATATAGTTGTAAGGCCGTTAAATTCATTATATCACCGCCGACTGCACCTTGAAAGAAAATATTCATATCAAAATTCTTGTATGTGAAGTTGTTACTAAATCCAAACGTAAAATCAGGATTAGGATCTCCCAGAATTTTTCGATCAGCAGTTGTAATTTCACCATCAATCATTCCGTTTTCATCAGGTATATCTGTATACAAAGGATCTCCTGCAACAGCACCACTAAACACTGCAGTTCCAGCTGGAAGTGCACCTCCTTGATAAACACCTCTAAATTCATAACCATAAAAAGCTCCTGTAGCCTCACCTTCTCTTAAAACATGGGTTTCATCAATATTAAAATATCCTGGTGATGCATCTAAGAATATATCTTCTCCATTAAGCAGAGTGGTTACTTCATTACGATTAGTAGAAATATTAAAATCTGTAGACCATGTAAATTCTTCACCAACAATATTTCTACTATTGATATTAAATTCAAATCCCTTATTATTTACCTCACCAATATTACGCAAACTTGCTGTCGTCAGGAACCCTAAATATTCTGCCTGGCTATCATCCGCTATTATTAAATCTTCTGTATCAATATTGTAATAATCTGCAGATAACGTTATACGATCATTTAATAATCCTACATCTAGACCAATATTTGTTTGATAGGAAGTTTCCCATTTAAGATTTGGATTAGCTGGTTGATCAGGTACTACATTATTTACTGGGTTACCATTTATAACAGCATACACACTGTTGAACCTAGCTAGCGACTGGTAAGCGGAAATACCTTGATTACCTGTAGCACCATAACTTGCACGTAATTTAAGTTGAGATACATTGTTCACATTACTAAAAAATGGTTCATTTGAAATTTTCCAACCTATTGCTCCCGAAGGGAAAACAGCATATTTTTCATTTGCAGCAAAATTTGAAGCACCATCGCGACGAAGAGTAGCTGTTAGTAAATACTTATCATCATAGTCATAATTTACACGCCCAAATTGCGATTGTATTTCAGAAATAGTTCTTGCAGATGAAGGTATTAATTGAACAGATCCACCACCTAAATTGAAGTAAGAGAATGAATCTGAAATAAATTGCTGAGCACCTGCTGCGTATGTTTGATTTGTCAAATTTTGATATGAATATCCACCCAAAAGAGTTAAATCTCCCTTTCCTACTTCTCGCTTATAGGTAAGGAAATTTTCGCTCAGTAAATTTGATCTTTTAAAACTACTAATAGCTGCTACTCCACCTATTCCACCAGCAGTAATGGTTAATGATGAAGGTCTAAATAAACCTTCAGTTTCATTTTCTGATTCATAACCAAAAGAAGTTCTGAAAGTTAAGCCATCAATGATTTCATAATTTAATGAGAGGTTAGCACGATATAGATCATTTTTAGTCTCATTAACACTTTGAGTAGCCACTGCAAAAGGATTATCAATATCATCTCCCACAGAGTTAATGGTGAAATTTCCATTAGTATCAAAGACTCCTAGATCCGGCGCAAATCTAAATGAAGAGGCAACAACATCGTCTCCACCTCCATTTGCAAGGGCTCCATCAGATTGTGTCGGGACTCCATTTTGCGATCCTCTACTTGCAAATAAATTTAACCCTAGTTTTAACTTATCATTAACTTGAGCATCAAGATTAGACAGGAAAGTAAATCTTTCAAAATCAGAATTTACAACAACACCTTCTTGATTAAAGTAATTTGCAGAAGCATAATAATTAATATCCTCTGTTCCACCTGAAAACGAAAATTGATGCTGCTGAATGTTTCCATTTTGATATATTAAATCTTGCCAATCTGTATTTGCGTTTCCTTGAACATATGCTGGGTTGATTTGCTGTTGATATGTCGCAAATTGATCTGCATTTAAGAGATCCAACTCATTTGCATTAGTCTGTGTAGAATAATTAAAATTATACTCTACATTGATTTTACCTACTTTACCTCTTTTAGTAGTTACAAGCACCACACCATTTGAACCACGTGATCCATAAATCGCAGTTGCCGATGCGTCCTTTAATACCTCAATAGAGGCTATATCTGAAGGCTGGGGAAAGTTAGCTCCTACAAATCCGTCCACCACTATCAAAGGACTACTACTTGCATTTATTGAGGTATTACCTCTTATACGAATGTTAATAGGTGCACCTGGTTCTCCTCCATTATTAGTTTGTACTTCTACACCTGCAGCACGACCTTGAAGTGCTTGAGCAGCGTCTAGTACAGGAAATGCATTTAATTCTTCTGACTTTACTGTACTCACCGCTCCAGTTACATCACTTTTTTTACGAGTACCGTAACCTACTACCACAATTTGATCTAGTAAAGCTAAATCTTCAATTAAAGTTACATTAATTGTAGATTGGGTACCCACAAAAATCTCTTGAGTAGAATACCCTACATAACTAAATACAAGGGTAGATTCATTATTAGGAACTGTTATAGAATAATTACCATCTATATCTGTGGTAGTACCACTAGAGTTCCCTTTCACTGAGATAGTCACACCTAATATAGGTTCTGCTAGCTCATCAACAACCTTTCCGGTTACAGTCGTTTGCGCATATGAGTAAAGCGCAAAAAACATACAACCTATAATCAGGCTGAGTTTATTAAAATTATTTGAGTTAGTTTTTTGCATAGGGCTTAAAAATTTGATTTGATTTTTGAATTAGTTTATTTTAATAATCATTCGATAACGATATAGTGAATAGTCTTAGAGTAATTCACCTAAATTATCGATGTTAAAATTAACTTAACATAAGATTCTAAAAATTCAAAAATGGGTACACAATTATCCCGATATTAGTAAATAAAGGGATTTAAAGCTGAGAAATTGATAATTATGTGATTATTCAGAAAATTTCTTTGAATAAACTGATGGTGTTTCACCGTATGCTTTTTGAAAGCATTTACTGAAGTATTTTGGATTTCTAAAACCAACCTTATAACTTACTTCAGAAATATTTAAAGTTCCTAATTCTAAGAGTTGTGCAGCTCGTTTCATTCTAAAATGTTGGATAAACTCATTAGGTGTAAAATTAGTCCAAGCTTTAATCTTTATAAAAAGCATTGTTCTACTAACTCCTAGTTCAGAACAAAAAGTAGGAATATCAAATTGATCGTTTGGAATGTTATCTTCGACTATTTGAATTGCTTTTTTCATAAGCTCATCCTCTACAGAGGAAACACTTACCTCTTCTGGAGTGAAAAGATCTTTTGCACTGAACTTTTCTTTTAATCGCTGTTTATAAGACAGTAAATTTTTAACTCTTAACTGCAATTCATTTACATCAAAAGGCTTACTCAGATAGTCGTCTGCACCACTTTCTAGGCCTTCTAATTTATAAATTAATGAAGAACGAGAGGTAAGCAATACCACAGGTATATGACTGGTACGAATATCCTGCTTTATTTTTGAACACAATTCAGTACCTACCATTTTGGGCATAACCACATCACTTACTATGATGTCAGGATGATTATTCACGGCTAGTTTAAATGCGTCTTCACCATTATCTGCCTCTAGTACATTATAACTGTGCTTTAACAATTGCGCCATGAAAGACCTAAGGGAATGGTTATCCTCGACAATTAAAACTGTAGACTTCTGATCATCACTTACAAAATCTAAATTTTCTAAAGCCTTATTTGAAAAAATTTGTTCAGTCTGATTTATATAATGAGATACATCATCACTAAATTTAAAGTCATCAATGATTTGCCTACTTTGCAAGTGTTCTTTTCCTAGTTTTAATACAACCTTGAAAGATGAACCTTCATTCAGTTGACTATCCAATTGAATAGAACCATGATGAAGATCAACGATGTTTTTTGCAATATTTAACCCTATTCCAGTTCCTTGATTATAAGCATTAGGCTTTTCTTGATTTGCGTCTACTTCATAAAATCGATCAAAGACTTTGCTTTGCTTATCAGCAGCTATTCCTATTCCTGAGTCCTTTATCTCGATATATATGTGATCAGTATCTTTGGTAATACTCACCTTAATATCACCACCTTTAGGTGTGAACTTAAATGCATTTGAAATGAGATTAAACAAAACTCTTTCTAACTTTTGACGATCGTAATAAACAAGTATTTCATCATCAGTTGTTTTAAAATCATAATTATATTCTCCGTTTTTTGCATACTCTTCAAAGCTTAAATAAATTTCTTTTATAAACTTCACGATATTACCTTGAGCTGCTTGTATCTCAAACTGATTTTTTTCTAACTTTCTAAAGTCCATCAAACGATTGATGAGATTGAGGAGTTGTTTACCATTACTTTCTATAACTAAAAGCTTTTTATACATGGAATTGCTACCCTTGTAGTCAGAAAGAATTTGCTGCAATGGCCCTAGAATAAGAGTAAGCGGTGTTCTAAACTCATGAGATATATTGGTAAAAAATTGCAATTTAGCCTCATTAAGTTCACTGTTACGTTGTTGTTGCAGTTGTTCAAATTTAAGTTCTTCTTGCAATCGTGTTCTAGATCTTAATATTGTGAGCAGAATGTATGAGGTCACAATAAAAACGAGCCCGTATGTAAGAAAAGCCCACCAACTATACCAAGGTGCTGGTGCTGCCATTATTGATAATGTTTTAATCTCACTTTTGATCCCATCACCATTAACTCCGCGTACCTCAAATATATAATTACCAGCGTTTTGAATGGCGTATGAAGCCTTATTTTCAACGGTAGAATTCCAGTTCGATTCTAGACCGTTTAATCTATATTCATATGTTTTACTAGTCAGGTTATGATAACTAGGCATGGTAAACTCTATTGTAAAGTTGCGTTGATTATGATTGATTTTGACCGCTTTCGCGAAAGCGATATTTTCTACTGCCTTATCTTGTTCATTATATTTATTGAGTTCTTCTCCACTAGTTTTAAAGCTAGATATCAAAACATCTGGCGCATAAGTATCTGTTCTAATTTTTGTGGTATTAAAAGATGAAACACCAGAAACCCCACCAAAAACTAACTGATCTTGAGGTAATCGTAATACTGCATTATCACTAAATTCATTACCAACTAAACCATCTTTTTGCTGATTTAAAGATAAGATTTGCATGGATTCTTTATCCAGTTTTAGAATTCCCTGGTTGCTACTCATCCATAACATACCATTAGTATCTTCTACAATAGCATGAATGGTAGAAATTTCTTTATTAGCCCAATTTAGAGGAACTTTCTCAAACTTACCATTCACTCTTCTGTAAACACCTTGAGATTTAGTTCCTGCCCAGATGGTTTTATTACTATCCTGAAAAAGATGTAAAACGTCATAACCTGCATCTTGATCCTTATCAAAAAGAAAATTACGGACAGTATCTTTTTCAATACTATTTAATCCATTTTGAGTACCTACCCACAAAACGCCTTCGTTATCAATTATCAAGGAACGAACTAGATCACTTGTTAAGCCATTTTCCCTATTCCATTGAGATATTTCTTTTAATGAATTTTGTGAGAATACACCTTTACCAAAAGTGCCATAAAACATGTAATTACCTGTTTTTATGATAGCATAAACTCCTACTTCATTTAATGAACCATTAATTGTACTTTCAACAAAGCGTTTCTTTTCTATATCATAAATAGAAACTCCTTTGCTAAATGTTCCCACGTGCAATAAATCGTTATCTAATAGGAGTGACTTAATATTATCCTCCACAAGTGCACTATTATTAGTCGTGATATAACTAAAGTCTTTAGTTCTTAGGTCTAAAATATTAATTCCTCCTTGTTCTGTCCCTATATACAGTTTATTTTGATTTGCTTGCAAAGAGCTTACTACTGGGTAGTTCAATCCTTTAGTGGTGCCATTTTGAACATAATTTTGAAAATTGCTATGAGCTTCATTCCATATGTTTGCACCTCCGTAGTATGTACCTACCCAAATTGAACCACTTACATCCTCATATAGCGCTTTAACAGAGTTTTTTGCTAGACTATATGGATCATTTATATTATTAGTTAAATGCGTTACTTGACCTTTATCATAAATATAAACGCCATCATAACTACCTATCCAAAGTCTATCATATTTATCTAATCTTAATTTGCGAATATCTTGTATTATAACATCATCGTTTACTTTAAAAGAATCGATTGAGTTAGCAACCGCATCATAAACTAGTACACCTGAAGCGGTAGTTCCCATAAAATATCGATCCTTTCCAGCAGGTACGATATCTAAAATGGAATCCTCTTGATAAAGATCATAGCGTTTTACATCATAATTATTATCTGCCATTTTTTTGGCAGACCATAATCCAAAATTTGTTCCTATTAAATATGAGGTCTTCGAAAGCTCCATCACGCTATATACAACAACATCATAATCCATACTTTCAAAAACCCCATTGTAAAAAGTTCTTGTTTCTGGATCGTAAATCGATAGACCTTTTGAAGTTCCTATCCACATTTTTCCATCGCTTGTGGCATATACTTCTTGAACAATATTGCTAGCGAGAGAATTTTTATCGCTTGTTTTTAAGAATCTAGTAAAGGTATTTGTTTTTGGGTTGAAAGTATTAAGACCGTTATAGGTACCTATCCATAATTGCCCATTGTTATCTTTTTCTAATGATAGAATGTCACTACTACT
>CAZBCH010000229.1:0-2386 GCA_964490235.1 uncultured Flavobacteriaceae bacterium
ATGAAGACAACTTTATCCTTTAATTCCTTTACTTCAACATTAAAGTTTTTGATGCGCTCAAATTGAGAATTCATTTCATTCAACTCATGATAATCAGTTGCAAAAAGCGTCTTAGGACTTGATGGATGTTCATGAAGATATTCTGTAATAGCCCAAGCGATGGAAATTCCGTCGTAAGTACTGGTACCTCGACCTATTTCATCTAAGAGTACTAAACTCTTCTCGCTGATGTTGTTTAGAATGCTGGCACTTTCATTCATTTCTGTCATGAAGGTAGATTCTCCTTGAGAAATATTATCACTAGCACCTACACGAGTGAAAATTTTATCTACTATTCCCATTTTTACTTCTTCTGCAGGAACAAAACTTCCTATTTGAGCGAGCAGAACAATCAATGCCGTCTGACGTAGAATAGCACTTTTACCACTCATATTAGGACCAGTAATCATGATGATTTGTTGTGAGTCTCGGTCTAGTTGTACGTCGTTAGGAATGTAAGGCTGGTCTGCAGGTAGCATTTTTTCAATTACTGGATGCCTTCCTCCTTTGATTTCTAATGCGTCGTTATCTAAAATTAGTGGTCTCACATAATTTGAGGTAATTGCATGCAAGGCAAAAGATATTAAGCAATCCAGCTGTCCTATCAATTGAGAATTATTTTGAATGGTCTTTATAGAAGGAAGAATCTCTCTAACTACATTTTCAAAAAGTTCTTGTTGTAATGCATTAATACGTTCTTCGGCACCTAGAATTTTACCTTCGTATTCTTTTAATTCTTCAGTGATGTAACGCTCAGCATTTACCAGAGTTTGTTTTCTAGTCCACTCGGCTGGGACTTTATCTTTATGGGTGTTTCTTACCTCAATGTAATATCCGAATACATTATTACTCGATATTTTCAAACTTGATATTCCCGTTTCTTCACTATGCCTGGCTAGCATATTATCAAGGTAATCCTTACCTGAAGTGGCAAGACCTCTTAACTCATCTAACTCTGTATTATAACCTTGCGCAATTGTGTCTCCTTTTAAAATGTTTACAGGAGCATTTTCATCTATAGCTTTTTTGAAGAGTTCTATAAGATGAAGACAAGGGTTGAGACTTTCGCCTATAATGTTAAGTGCTTTATTATTAGATGCGAGTGCTTTTTCCTTGATAGGAATAATGGCTTCCAAGCTATTTTTAAGTTGGACCACTTCCCTTGGGCATATTTTACCAACGGCAACCTTAGAAATTAAACGTTCTAAATCGCTCATGCGCTTTAAATGTGACTTGATTTCTTCTTGTTGTTCTTGCGAGGCTGTAAAAAATTCTACTACGTCATGACGTTTTTTAATTTGAGCAGCATCCTTTAATGGAAATGCCATCCATCTTTTGAGCATACGTCCACCCATCGCTGTGGTGGTTTTATCAATTACGTCGATTAAAGTTACGGCACCTTGACTTAATGGAGTATATAGTTCTAGATTACGAACGGTGAACCGATCCATCCAAACAAAATTATCATCTTCAATACGTGATATATTTGAAATATGATCAATCTTGTCGTGTTGTGTCTCTTCTAGATAATGAAGAATTGCACCTGCCGAAATCAGCGCCTGATCTAACTTTTCTACACCAAAACCTTTCAAAGAATTGACCTTAAAATGACTTAGCAATGAGTTTTTTGCAAAGTCTATTTGAAATACCCAATCTTCAAGATGAAAGAAAGGCAAATCATAAGGAAACTCTTGAGCAAGTGTTTTCTTATCAGTTCGAGTCACTAATAACTCACTTGGACTGAAATTTTGAAGTAATTTATCTGCTTCTTCCTTAGATCCTTGAGAAACTAAAAACTCTCCTGTAGAAATATCTAAAAAGGCGACACCATAAACATTTCTATTAACTGAAAGTGCCGCAAGAAAGTTATTTGTTTTAGAACTTAGAACTTCATCATTCAATGCAACTCCTGGAGTAATTAGTTCTGTCACACCACGTTTTACAATGGTTTTAGTTTGTTTAGGATCTTCTAATTGATCGCATATTGCAACACGTTCTCCTGCACGAACCAGTTTAGGCAAATACGTATTTAAAGAATGGTGAGGAAAACCAGCCAGCTCTATTTGATCGCCGCCGTTATTACGAGCTGTAAGAACGATATTGAGAATGCGAGCTGTTTTTACCGCATCTTCACCAAAGGTTTCATAAAAATCTCCAACACGGAAAAGCAGCAACGCATCAGGATACTTCATCTTGATTTTATTGTACTGCTGCATTAAAGGAGTGACCTTCTTTGAGTTTGATGCCAAAACGATACTTTTTTAGGTGTATCAAAAGTACGATTTAGCCTTATTCAAATGGCTTTTTCTATCTCATGTTTTTCAACAAGTTCTAATCAAATAACCCT
>CAZBCH010000230.1:0-2289 GCA_964490235.1 uncultured Flavobacteriaceae bacterium
GGAAAAATAAACATAAAGGCAAGCAAAAGCCCGATGCTCATCCCTACGATGCCCCATAGTAGAGTAGCGATGATAAATTTGCTTACGATTTTATTATCGTAGTAAAATTTTTGTACGTCCATAATTATTCAGGTTGTTGATTTAAATTAATCGGTTGTTGTTTTTCTTTAGGATCTTCTTTTATCAATTCGTCATCAAATAGCATTCTAACTGATGGAGTATAAGTATCATCGTATTGCCCTAGTTTAACTGAGAAAATAAATGCTGCGAGAAACAAGAGAGCTACAACTACACTGATTGCGAGAAGCATATAAATAATATTCATACCATTTGAATTATTTGGTAAAATTAGAATCTGTCTGTAAGGGAAAAGATGACTTTTGTCAGCTTTACATTTTATTTCAATTTTCTACCTAAAAAATAGGTCATCACTGTTGTGAAAATCACAATGCTAATAGAGCTTAACGGCATCAAAATAGCCGCTACCACAGGAGCAAGCTTGCCAGTAAGAGCAAAGCCTAATCCTATCATGTTGTAAAAAAGAGAGAAAATAAAAGCGTATTTAATTGTTTTCAATCCTTTTTTTGAAATCGAGAGAAAGGTGCTAATATCACTAAATCTAGAAGCGTCAAGAATTCCATCACATGCAGGCGAGAATACATTAATATTCTCAGAAATGGTGATCCCTACATTACTTTGTGCAAGTGCACCAGCATCATTGAGCCCATCACCTACCATCATTACAGTTTTACCAGCTCTTTGTTGATTCTTAATGTAATTAAGTTTGTCTTCTGGTTTTTGATTAAATAATAGAGTGGTATTATCAGGTAATATGTTTGCGAGATGCTCTCGTTCTCCATCATTATCTCCAGAAAGAATAACTATTTGAGTAGACTTTTTCAATTCATTAAAAACCTCTTCAACACCTATGCGATATTCATTGTAAAAAATGAAACATCCCTTGTAGATATTGTTATAGCAAATATGAACCGCAGTATTTTGATCTGTATTAATGTTGGATCCTTGTTCAGGAAATCCTAAATACTCATAAGACCCTATTTTAATATGTTGATCATTCAAAGTACCAGTTACACCTTTGCCTACCTCTTCTTGAAAATCATCAAGTGTCTTAATATCATTTTGATCTAGCATTTCATAAAGTGATCTACTTAAAGGATGATTTGACGAGCGCAGCGTATTGGATAGTAAAGACTTTTCTTCTTCATTAAGCTCTATTCCTTCATAGTTTATCGTATTCTTAGAATTTGTTGTAAGAGTACCTGTTTTATCAAAAACAACTAGATCTATGTGCGCCATTTGTTCTATAGAAGAAGCATCTTTCATGTATAATTTATGACGTCCAAAAATGCGTAAGAGATTCCCTAAAGTAAAAGGTGCTGCCAGTGCGATAGCACATGGACATGCGACTATTAAAACAGACGTAAATACATTAAGTGCGATACTAGTATCTATAAAAAGCCATACAGTTGTAGCAACAAAGGCAATAAGTAATAAGGTAATCGTAAAACGTCGACTAATTTTATCAGTAAGTGATTGAAAAACATTCTTTACTTTCTTTGAAAAGATCTCATTAGACCAAAGCTGTGTCAGGTAACTTTGTTCCATACTTTTTAATACTTCTACCTCGATAGATCCAGCTAGTTGTCTTCCTCCTGCAAATAGATGGTCACCAGAGGTCTTTGCGACAGGTTCTGCCTCACCAGTTACAAAACTGTAATCGATCAATGCGTTACCATTTATCAACACGCCATCTACCGGTAGTAACTCGTTATTTCTAATTAAAATACGGTCACCTTGTTGTAGTTCATTAACTTGTATTTGTTGTTCTGATTTCTCGTTGGAAGACGTAGATTTTTTTGTTTCCGCTTTCGCGAAAGCGAGATCATCACCATCATTATTTTTAAATATTCTAGTAACTGCAATTGGGAAGTAGGATTTATAATCACGCTCAAATGAAAGATAGGCGTATGTTTTTTGCTGGAAGAAACGTCCTAAAAGTAAAAAGAAAACCAGTCCTGCCAGACTATCAAAAAATCCAGAACCCCAATCCATTAAAACATCGACAAACGAGCGTAAAAATAATACCGTAATCCCGATGGCAATAGGTACATCTATATTGAGAATTTTACTGCGCAGTCCTTTAATGGCCGAGATAAAGTAGTCACGCCCAGAGTAGAAAACGACTGGTAGACTAAAGAAAAACATCAACCATCTAAAAATGTGTTTGTACTTTTCTAACCAAAATTCGTTTACCTCAAAATACTCAGG
>CAZBCH010000231.1:0-6890 GCA_964490235.1 uncultured Flavobacteriaceae bacterium
GCCAGAACGATAGATGGACGTTTAAGTGCTCAATTTGAACATACCATTTTAATAACCGAAACTGGTCACGAAGCCTTAACGGATGTTTTTGGAGATTTTTAAATGAAACTCAGTACCATAAATACGGGATTTTTTAAGTTGGATGGAGGAGCCATGTTTGGTGTTGTTCCCAAAACACTTTGGTCAAGAACCAACCCCGCCGATTCTAACAATCTAATTGATATTGCTGCTAGAAGTCTTCTTATAGAAGATAACGATCGCCTGATTTTAATCGATACTGGTTTAGGGGAAAAACAATCAGAAAAGTTCTTTGGTTATTATTATATGGATCATCGTTTTGACCTAGACAGCTCTTTAAAAGAAAAAGGATTCTCACGTGATGATATTACCGACGTTTTTCTAACGCATTTGCACTTTGATCATTGTGGTGGTGTAATTAAAAATAGCAGCAAGGGAGATTTTTATGAGCCCGCTTTCGCGAAAGCGGAAATCTACACGAACTCCAGTCACTGGCAATGGGCTATAGAACCTAATGCACGTGAAAAAGCAAGCTTCCTGAAAGAAAATATCAAGCCTATAGAAGAAAGTGGACAATTAAAATTTATTACTCAAAATAGCTCTTACGAGAGACAGAGAGAAATGGATTTTGATATTCTATTTGTAGATGGACATACAGAAAAAATGATGATTCCACACATGCACATTGATGGTAAAACCTTTGTTTACATGGCAGATTTATTGCCTACAGCTGGGCATATTCCATTACCGTATGTAATGGGTTACGATACACGTCCCCTTCTTACGTTAGGAGAAAAAGAAAAATTCCTAAATGAAGCTGCTACTAAAGGTTATTACTTGATACTTGAACACGATCCCAATAATGAGATCATTACTGTAAAGCACACAGAAAAAGATGTGCGACTCGACAAAACATATACATTTAAAGACTTATTATAATTATTAAAACAATAACAAATGAAATATTCAATTTTTAAATCAACCTTGTTAACCATAGCTGCGACTAGTCTTTTAGTAAGTTGTGGTAGCGGTGGCGCAATAGTTTCTCCTCCTATTGGTAATATAGATAGTACACCATTAAAAACGCAAGAGCTAACAGAAGAGCAGGCAAAAAACTGGAAAGATTATGATCTGGTAACAGATACTATTCCAGGAATGAGTGTGAATAAAGCCTACAATGAATTATTAAAAGGTAAAAAAGGTAAAACTGTTATCGTTGCAGTCATTGATTCTGGAATAGATATAGAACATGAAGATTTAGATGGTGTAATCTGGACTAATAAAGATGAGATTCCTAACAATGGTAAGGATGATGATAATAATGGGTATGTAGATGATATCCATGGGTGGAATTTTCTAGGTGACATCGTAGATGAAAACTTAGAATACGAGCGTATTGTAAGGGATAAAGCTTTTCTTCCAGCAGATATGGTTGCCAAAGCTCAAAAAGAATACGATAAAAAAGTAGAAGAAGCTGCACAACAAAAAGCTTTTTATGAGCAACAAGTTGCAGCCATCAAAGGGTTTGATGCAAAGCTTGAAACAGCAACAGGTAAAAAAGATTACACACTAGAGGATGTTAATGCTGTAAATGCCGGAGATGATCAAGAATTAATACAGGCAAAAGGTATTGCAGGCAGGATTTTTCCTCAGTATGAGAGTTTTAAAAACCTTATAGATTTATTACAAGGAGAAATAGATGGTTTAACGGCTTTATTAAATGGTGATAAGCTTAAGACCAACTATCGTAAAGATATTTTAAATGATGATCCGTATAAATGGGATACTCCAGTTTATGGAAATAATGAATATTCTGGTCCAGATCCAGAGAAAGCAGATGCCTTTCATGGTACTCACGTAGCTGGAATTATTGCAGCAGAGCGTGATAACGGTCTTGGTGTTAATGGTGTAGCAAACAATGTGGAGATTATGGTATTGAGAGCCGTATCTCAGGCAGATGAGTATGATAAGGATATTGCAAAAGCAATACGATATGCGGCAGATAATGGAGCGACAATTATTAATGGTAGTTTTGGTAAGTACCATTCAACAAATCCAGAATGGGTTTGGGAAGCTATAAAATATGCAGAAAGTAAAGATGTATTATTTGTAAACGCCGCTGGTAATGAAGGGATAGATACTGATTTCACTCAAGTGTATCCTCAAGATCAAGAATTAGCTGGTGAGGAAATCTCAGATAACTTTTTAACAGTAGGTGCATTGAACTTTGAGTATGGATCAAACTTATTAGCTGGATTTTCTAATTACGGCAAGAGTAGTGTAGACGTGTTTGCACCTGGTGTAGCAATTTACTCAACTGCACCTAATAATAAGTATCGCAATGCTGGCGGAACTTCAATGGCAGCACCTGCAGCAGCCGGAGTAGCAGCTGTTATAAGATCTCAATATCCTAAATTAACTGCTGCACAAGTAAAACAAGTTATCATGGATAGTGGTTTAACAACTAGCGCGAGAGTAACATTAGGAGGAAATGCTGAAGATATGAAGCCTTTCGGTGAGACGACTGTATCTGGGAAAATGGTTAATTTGTATAACGCATTGATACTTGCATCTAAAATGTAATTGACATTTAAATTTTATATAATTAAAGGCTGGTTTTGTTTTAAAACCAGCCTTTATTTTTTAGTAGAAAACCGTTACTTAAATAAATACGTAGGTAAACATAATTTTCAGGATTTAATACGTTATGTAAATAGCTTTTATTCTTAGCTTAAGTTTCTCGCTGGTGTAGCATTATTCGTTTTATTTACTGTGAATTAACCAAATGATCGACGAACTGCTCGTAACTTAAATTTAATGTATAGATAGTAAATCTTTTTTGCCTTAATTCAATTTAATTTCTACATTCGCAACCGAATAATTTATCAAATGATATTAACTAAGTTTCACTTCTTTTTATTGATGTTGGTTCAGCAAGTGCCGCCACCACCAAATATGGGAACAAAAATGGGTCCTACTCCTCCTGGAGATGTGGTGCCTATTGATAGTTATACTTGGATATTATTAGTCATAGCTATTCTATTTATTATAGCTTTTCACTTACCTCGTCATAAAAAAACCGTTTAAAGATTCATTAATCTTTTTACATATTTCCCGATTACATCAAATTCTAGATTTACGACATCACCCTGTGACATGGTTTTAAATCCAGTATGTTCATAAGTGTACGGTATGATAGCTACAGAAAAGCTATTTTCCTTTGAATTCACCACTGTAAGGCTTACGCCGTTAATGCAAATACTTCCTTTTTCAATAGTTACATTATTTAATTTTGAATCATATTCAAAACTAAATATCCAGGAACCATCTTTATTTAATACTTCTGTGCAAATAGCAGTTTGGTCTACATGACCTTGAACAATATGGCCGTCTAGACGTGCGCCCATTTTCATTGCTCGTTCAACATTCACTATATCACCTATTTTAAGATCGCCTATATTGGTTTTAAGCAGCGTTTCTTCAATAGCGGTAACTGTATATTGATTATCAATTATTGACACAACTGTAAGACATACACCGTTGTGAGCTACACTTTGGTCTATTTTTAGCTCTGAAGTTAAATTAGAACTTAATGTAAGATGAAGATTTGTATTTTCTTTTTTCAAATCTTTTACTTCTGCGGCACTCTCTATAATTCCTGTAAACATAACTGATTAAAAAACTTTACTTTTATGCTTTCAAAAATACGGCTTAAAGAGCGCAAAATATGAATAAAGAAGAGAATATCAAGGTAGGTATAACGATAGGAGATCCTAATGGGATAGGTGGTGAAATTATTTTAAAAGCATTTGAAGACCCAAGGATGTTAGAATTGTACACTCCGGTTGTTTTTGCTAGTACAAAACTTCTTTCATACTACTCAAAAGCTTTTGGACTTAAAACTAAAATTCATGGGATCACTTCACTAGATCAAGTGATTCCTGGAAAATTCAATGTGTTGAGATTGATTAAAGAACCTTTTAATGTTAAATGGGGTGAAGTAAGTTCTGAGGCAGGTGCTTTAGCGGTTAGAAGTCTGGCGACAGCAACTGAAGCATTAAAGAAAAATGAAATTGATGTACTGGTTACAGCGCCTATAAACAAAGAGTCCATTCATTCTGAAGAATTCAGTTTTCCAGGGCATACAGACTATTTGAATCAAGAATTAGAAGGAGAGAGTTTAATGTTTATGGTATCTGATGAGCTAAGAGTAGGATTACTCACAGATCATGTACCGGTAAAAAACGTCCCTGAAAGTATCAACGCAAAGGTTATTAAAACAAAAATAGGTACTATCAAAGAATCACTCAAAAAAGACTTTGGTATTAGTAAACCAAAAATCGCTGTTTTAGGAATAAATCCACATGTAGGTGATAATGGTGTTATAGGGTCAGATGATCAAGATACATTGATTCCAGCTTTGGAAGAGTTGAGGGAAGATGGTAATATAATTTTTGGTCCATATGCTGCTGATTCTTTTTTTGGAAATAAAAAATATAAAGAATTTGATGCAATATTAGCAAGTTATCATGATCAAGGATTAGTACCATTCAAGACCATTGCTTTTGGAAATGGTGTAAATTATACGGCAGGTTTAAGTCATGTAAGAACCAGTCCAGACCATGGTACAGGCTTTGATATTGCAGGAAAAGGTGAGGCAAATCCAGAATCTTTTGTTGCGGCAATTCACACAGCAGTTCAAATTTTTAGACAACGTAAAGAGTATGATAAGTTAAATGAAAATCCGCTTAAAAAACTTTCTCGTAAACGAAGATGATATTAACACTGTATTTTTAATAACTTTTATTATCTTTGCACGCTCTTTGAAAGAGTAGGATTATGGAACTCAAAGCTTTTATTATATCCTTTGCAGGATTGAAGCAAGGAAAACACCAGTTTAAGTACGAGGTCGATAATACGTTTTTTGAAAATTTTGGATTTGAAGAATTTAATAGTTCATCAATTATTGTTGAGGCACAATTAGATAAAAGAAACACAATCATGGATCTTTTATTAGAGGCTCAAGGCTCAGTTAATGTTAATTGTGATGTTACTAATGAACCTTTTGACCTCGATATAGATGCATCAATGGATTTGGTGATTAAATTTGGAGAAGCTTTTAATGATGATAATGAAGAGTTACTCATTTTATCGCATGGTGAGTATGAATTTAATATCGCTCAGTATGTATATGAAATGATTGTACTCTCTATACCTCAAAAAAGAGTTCATCCAGGTGTCGAAGACGGTACGTTAGAATCAGACGTCTTAGAAAAGTTAGAAGAATTAAGAGTTTCAGATCCAGAAGAAAGTAAGAAAAAAGAAATAGATCCCAGATGGGAAGCATTAAAAAAATTAAAAACGGATAATAATTTATAGCCATGGCGCATCCTAAGAGAAAAATCTCGAAAACGAGAAGAGACAAGAGAAGAACTCACTATAAAGCTTCAGTTCCTCAAATTGCTACAGATTCAACAACAGGTGAAGCTCACCTTTACCACAGAGCTCACTGGCATGAAGGAAAATTGTACTACAGAGGTAATGTGCTTATCGATAAAACCGAAGTAGCAGAGGCTTAATTCTAAGTTGTATTTTTCTTAGAAAACATTTGTTTTCAATATGAAATCACAAAAAATGACACGTTTTTATTAAAAATGTGTCATTTTTTGTTGTTTCTAGAGCTTTTTTAGTAGCTTTCACGGCTCTAAATAATTCAATAGAATCACCAGTATGAGTAATATCAAAGCGGCGATAACGGCAGTTGGTGCCTATACACCAGAGTATAGGCTTACAAATGCTATTTTAGAAACCATGGTCGATACAAACTACGAATGGATATCATCCCGAACAGGGATCAAGGAGCGACGTATATTAAAAGATAAAGATAAAGGAGCTTCTTACCTAGCTATAAAAGCTGCCGAAGATCTAATTTCTAGCTCTGGATTAGATCCTAAAACCATTGATTTAGTCCTTGTAGCAACAGTTACTCCAGATATGCCTGTTGCATCTACCGCTGCATTTGTGGCGTCTCAAATAGGTGCTACAAATGCATTTTCTTTTGACTTAATGGCGGCGTGCTCTGGTTTTCTATATGGTATGAGCACAGCAAGCAGTTACATTGAATCTGGCAGGTATAAAAAAGTACTTCTAATAGGAGCTGATAAAATGTCTTCTATTATAGATTATGAAGATCGCGCAACATGTATCATCTTTGGAGATGGTGGTGGAGCGGTTCTTTTTGAGCCTAATCATGAAGGTTACGGATTTCAAGATGAAATATTGCGTACAGACGGCATAGGTCGTAATTTCTTAAAAATTGAAGCCGGCGGTTCTTTATTACCAGCATCTCATGAAACGGTTAATAATAAACAACACTACGTTTTTCAAGATGGTAAGAATGTTTTTAAATATGCGGTATCAAATATGGCCGATGTTTCAGAGCAAATCGTAAAACGTAATAACCTTACAAATCAGGACATCAACTGGTTGGTACCGCATCAAGCAAATAAACGTATTATAGACGCCACTGCAAAAAGAGTCAACCTTCCAGAAGAAAAGGTAATGATGAATATCCAGAAATACGGAAATACCACCAGTGCAACATTACCATTATTACTTAAAGAATATGAGACCCAATTGAAAAAAGGAGATCAACTTGTATTTGCCGCTTTTGGAGGTGGCTTTACATGGGGATCAATCTTATTAACATGGGCATACGATAGTTAAACTTAATAACCACCCTTAATTTATGGACATTAAAGAAATACAAAATTTAATCAAATTTGTTGCAAAATCTGGAGCAAGTGAGGTAAAATTAGAAATGGATGATATAAAAATCACCATCAGAACTGGAAGTGAATCTGGTGATGTTA
>CAZBCH010000232.1:0-10106 GCA_964490235.1 uncultured Flavobacteriaceae bacterium
GTCTTGTATAGGTGCATAGGCATCTTCAACAATTTCTTCTACCTCTACGTTTTCTTTTTTATCCTCCTTACAAGCAAAAATTAGGGTCAATGTTAATAATCCTAAAATGTATTTTTTCATTTACTTTATTTTAATTGTTACGATCAAATTTCAATATTAGTTTTTAAATGAGAAAAGTATCACTTCTTTTCTTCACTTTTTTAATCCTTCATTTGCAAAATCATGAAGTTACCAGGTTTTACCTGAACATTTTTTTCATTTATCACTGCATTTATTGCTGTACCACTCTTGCGAAAGCGTTCATTGTTAGCAACCATATTTAAGATCAATCCAGTCTCGTTAAAGAAAACTGTCGTTTGCTCTCCAAAATAGCTGCGCTGAATGGCCAAAATCCCATTGCTCTCTGACATCACTTGAGTTGTCCCGTATAAAAGCGACATGGAATTACGCCTCAGTTTCACTAATTCCTGAACTAACTGGCGCAAGTTTTTCTCCCGATCAGAAAGGTTATCAAACTTCATCATCCTGCGGTTATCAGGATCGTTTGCACCTATCGAGCCATATTCATCACCGTAATAAATCACTGGCACGCCAGGCATGGTCATATTAAAAGCCTGCAACATACCTAATCGGTCATAAGCGGTAGAATCACTCATCACAATATCACGTGTCCAGCCGGCTTTTTTAGCATCTTCATCAAATTTCACATCGCCACTAGCATAACTAATAAATCGTGCACGATCTTGATTTCCTGAAATATTACCCATTAAATGATGGTGACCGTAATATTCCAGACCTTTCATTAATGTTTCTGTCAAGTTTGCATAATCGCTATCCGCTTTCGCGAAAGCGGAAACAGCAGCATCATATTGATTAAAATCAAACTGCGCGTCTAACATGCCTGTGCTCACATAACTGCGTATCAAATCATAAGAGCCATAAGTTTCTCCTATCTGATAAATAGGCCTATCGGTATTGTTGCGCACTTTTTGAGTCAAAGTTCTCCAATATTCTTCTGGAACATGCTTAGTTGCATCATGACGGAATCCATCTAATTTATATTCTGTAACCCAATACAAAGCACTATCTGTCATTTTTTCTACCACTTCTGGTTTAGAAAAATCAAGCGTAGGCATAAAAGTATCAAACCAGGTAGTCAACCTTTGGTCGTCCCATCGCTCTGTGTTTAAACTACCATCTTCTAGGTATAAGTTAGTCGCCCAGTCTGGATGATTTTTGTAAACTGGATGCTCTTCATGAACGTGATTTGCCACATAATCAAGTATCACATTCATGTCTTTTTTATGAGCCTGTTCAATGATCTCTCTCATTATTTTCTCATCGCCAAAACGGTAATCTACCTTAGTATTAGAAATAGGCCAGTAACCATGATAACCGCTAAATTTAGTGCGCGGTTCTGGCCAAAGTCCGTAAGCGCCTTCTGGATTTTGAGTAATAGGCGATAACCATATGGTATTGATTCCCATTTCTTCAAAATAACCGTCATTTATCTTCTCCAACACACCAGCCAGATCACCACCCATATAATTGGCTGCGGGCAAAATCTCTGGATCTGGAACTGGTTTAGTATTGGATATATCTCCATCTAAAAAACGATCTACCATCATAAAGTACAATACTTGAGTATGGAAATCACTTCTATCTAATTGTTTTGGGTCTTTTACAACTTGGCTGTCTTGTACTGGAATCAAAAGATCGTTAGTGCGGCCATTTTCATCACTGGCATAAACACGCACAAGCTGAGTTTTAGAAATACGGTCAGAGAAGTCTACTTTGGGTAGACGAACTGTGTAAGTATTCCCTTCATTTTGAGCTTCTATTTTTTGATTTTCGTAAAGAATCACAACGTTATCTAATTCTCCATTAGATTGAAAAGTAAATCCTTGATCTAGAATCTCTCCATAGGACAATTGTGCTGGATTTGCTTTACGACTGTTATCAATAACACGATTAAAGCCGCCCATTCCATTGCTAACTACATTAGGCTCATTTCCTGTTAGTTTTTCTTCTTTTCCGTCTTCCAGAAATAGGTATTGGAATTTACCTTGTGGAACTGTTGCTCGATAAATGATTTTACCATCAACCACTTCTGTATCTTGTGGCGCCCAATTTGTAAACTCACCTTTTATTTGGACATTTTTAAAATTCCCAGAATATGGAATTTCTATTGTTTTGCTCGTGCTTTTAAAAACGGGAATATCGTTTCTGATACCATTAGTCCATAAAGTGATGTGTGAAACTGCTGGTGCACCTTCTTCCATTTCAAAAGTATATACACTATCAATATTTATAGACTCACGTTCTGCTATTCCTACGGCAATAGAAACACTATCTGGCATTTTATCACCTAAATAATCAGAATAAAGCACATTAGTATTATCAGAAGTTAATTCATAAACCGGTGTAGTCATCACCTGAATAACGCTGGCTTTGGCTAACTCTTCTTCTTTTTTATTATCACAGCTTATCATAAAAATGATAATAAGTAGACTTAGTAGTTTTTTCATTTTGAATGTTATTTCTTGTTCTGTTATCAAACTCATAAGACATCTCATAGCTTTTGAAGTCTGATGGAAACTTTATTTAAAAACTGTATTCTATCACCATGCTCGTTTTACCAGCTACTTTCAATTGTTCTCTTAGGCTTAATTTTTTATCAGTTAAGATATCAGTTCCTTCTTTTGCAGACTGAAGTCCTTCTTCAAAACGATTCAGATCTAGAGTTACAGTTTCAGGATTGTTATTGATTACTACCATAACACTATCAACTCCATTTTCTCTAAAATAAACGTAGCAATTATTTTCTGGCACATAATGAAGTAATTTACCTTTATGCAGTACTTCATTGTTCTTGCGATAATTCAATAACTTTCTCGTAAAATCTTGATAGGCTTTTTGGTCTTTTGTAGGTTTATCAAATGCATTTACAGCATCACCTTGCCAGCCACCAGGGAAATCTCTTCTTATATCGCCATCGCCATCAGTATCACGATTGCCGCCCATTCCTATCTCGTCACCATAATAGATTTGTGGAATACCACGAGTAGTTAATACTAGAGTCATCGCTAGTTTGTATTTGGCAAGATTACCATTGTATAATCCATTGCCATTGATGCGATTCGTATCATGATTACCAGCAAAAACAAGAATATTATCAATATCTGGATATAAGAAGTCATTGACAAAATTTTCATACACTTTTGCCATTCCTTTGTCCCATCCTTGCTCGTTTTCATTAAAAGCGGTCATGATCGCATCATGCAATGTAAAATCCATCACACTAGGCAAGTAGGTATTGTAATCTTGAATAGCGGCAATTTTAGAATCCTTTTGCCAGTAAGCAATTTGCGCCTGATCGTGCAACCATGTTTCTCCAACAATATTGAAATTAGGATATTCATCCATGATGGCTTTGGTCCATTTTGCAATACCTTCTTTCTCGTTATAAGAATAAGTATCTACTCGCAAACCGTCTAAACCAGCATATTCAATCCACCAGATCGTATTTTGAATTAAGTAATTTAGCGCAAGCGGCTCACTTTGATTGATATCTGGCATTGTGCTTACGAACCAACCCTTTTCTGCATAAATAGCGTCACGCTTACTTACATTAGGATCCATTTGTGTGGTCTGTCTGTAAGAAGAATTTGCATATCCTGAAACTGGAAAGTCTTTACCATCATTATCATTAAATTGATGGATCCATGATTGTATAGGTAAATCCTGCATCATCCAGTGCGTTGCGCCCCAGTGATTAGTCACATAATCCATGATCAATTTCATGTCACGTTTATGCAGCTCATCACCTAGACGTTTATAATCCTCATTAGTTCCATAACGTGGATCGATCTTATACAAATCACTTTGCGCATAGGTATGGTATGAGTAACGCGCGTCATTATCTTCTAATAATGGCGTGCTCCAGATTGCAGTTGCTCCTAATTCATCGATATAATCTAGATGATCGATAATTCCTTGAATATCACCGCCATGACGACCACCTTTAAAGTCTCGATTAGCTTTTTCTGTCAGTCCATCTACCGTATCATTTGAAGGATCGCCATTTGCAAAACGATCTGGCATGATTAAATAAATGACATCGCTAGAGTCAAAGCCTTTTCTCTCTTTACTATTTTGCTGTCTCTCTAATAAATCATAGACTACAGATATGGTATCGCCTTGATCACAATCCTCAGTACACAGGTTAATTTTGTAGCGATTAGGTTCAATACCCATATCAAAGGTTACAAACAAATAATTAGGATTATCGGTCTTGCGCACATTTAAAATGGTCAAATCACTCTCCACCTGATCGTATTGAGCAATGTTTGATCCATGAAACATAACTTCCACCTCATTATGTTCCATCCCAGACCACCAGAACCTAGGCTCTATGTGTTCTAAGGGCAGTTCTACCTGAGTGTATTGTGCTGTTACCGCTTTCGCGAAAGCGAGAACAAATACGACACTTAAAAAGAGTGCTTTATATTTCATGGTTTATGCATTAACAAGATGCGGCTCTAAAGTAACCGTCTTTCCATTAATAATAACTTCTTGAGGTTGCTTGCCTTCTAAGGTAATGCTCGTTCCTGTTTTTGCTACTTGAACATTTAAAATCTGATTTCTAAAATTGATCTTGAAGCTGAAGCTGTCCCATTGTTCTGGTAGCCTTGTAGTAAAGCTAGGCTTATCATCAACGATTTGAAGTCCTCCAAAACCTTCTACAATACTCATCCAGGTTCCTGCCATACTTGTAATATGACAACCTTCTTCTACCTCTTTATTGTAATCGTCTAGATCTAGTCTAGAAGTTCTAAGATAAAATTCATATGCCTGATCCATACGATCTAGCTTTGCTGCTTGTATACTGTGTACACAAGGAGAAAGTGAGCTTTCATGAACTGTAAGTGGCTCATAAAAGTCAAAGTTTTTACGGAGTTCTTCTTTACTAAAGTGATCTTCAAAAAAGTAAAAGCATTGAAGTACATCAGCTTGTTTAATATAACAACTTCTCAAAATACGATCCCAAGACCATTTTTGATTAATAGGTCGCTGGTTTTTAGGCAATTCAGAAACTGGAATGATCTCCTTATCTAAGAATCCATCTTGTTGTAAATAAACACCTAATTCTTCATCAAATGGTTCGTGCATATTATCTGCAACTTCTTTCCAAGCTGCAATTTCCTGATCTGTTAGCTCAGTTTTAGCAATGATTCTATCGTAATCTGCTTTATGATTAACTTTTACTTTATTGATGTTTTCTACAGCGTAGTCGATACACCATTTTGCTAGATAGTTAGTATACCAATTGTTATTTACATTGTTTTCATACTCGTTAGGACCGGTAACACCTAGTATCATATATTTCTTAGCACGTTGTGAATAGGTCGCTCGCTGATGCCAAAATTTAGCAATAGCAATCATTACCTCTAGTCCCATTTCTGGAATGTAGCTGTAATCACCGGTGTATCTTACGTAATTATATATGGCAAAAACCATAGCACCATTACGGTGAATTTCTTCAAAGGTAATCTCCCATTCGTTATGAGATTCTTCTCCATTCATGGTCACCATAGGATATAGAGCAGCTCCAGAAGAAAATCCCAGTTTCCCAGCATTCTCAACGGCCTTGTCTAGCTGCTCATATCTATATCTTAATAAATTACGTGCTACTTGTTGATCTTTAGTAGCCATGTAGAATGGTATACAATATGCTTCTGTATCCCAGTAGGTAGAACCTCCATATTTCTCACCTGTAAATCCTTTAGGACCTATATTTAATCGAGAATCCTTACCTAAGTATGTTTGATTCAACTGGAAGATATTAAAACGGATTCCTTGTTGTGCTTTAAGGTCACCTTCTATTGTGATATCTGCCATAGCCCAAATTTGAGCCCATGAATCTGCTTGCAAGTTAAGTAATTTTTCATAACCTATTTCAGTTGCTTTCTGTAGAACAGATTTGGCAGCTGTATGAAGAGATAAATGGTCATGGTTTAAGCTAGATACGTAACCAGCGTACTTTCTAAGTGTTACGCTTTCGCCTTGAGCGATATCACATGCGGCTTTATGTCTTACAACAGTCGCGTTTTGATCAAAATGATCTGCATATTGAACATGCTCATTGTTTTTGAGAAGTTCAGACTGCATAAATGTGGTCACATAAAAATTAGTCTTATTAGTACGGCTGCGCACCATACCTTGATGCCCATCAGAAATAACGTCTTCTATTTCCCAGAATGCATCGTCCCAATTTGAGTCTTCGTTTGTAATACCTCCATCGACATATGGCTGAAAAGATATTCTCATATCTCCTTTTACAGCGGTCACATTATAATTAATCACTGCAAGTTCATCAATTTCTAGACTCATGAACCTGCGAGCAATAACTTTAACTGCTTTATCTTCTGAAAGGTGCGCTGTGAACGTGCGTTCTAACCAGCCTTCCTTCATGTTTAATTCAAGACGATAATCACTTACTTCCTGTACTGTTGCCAGATCGAGCTCTTCACCATCAATAAATACGTCTATTCCTATAAAATTAGGAGCATTAAGAACCTTTGCAAAATATTCTGGATAACCGTTTTTCCACCATCCTACTCTAGTTTTATCTGGATAATAAACTCCGGCTACATAGCTACCTTGAAATGTTTCTCCTGTATATTTTTCTTCAAAATTAGCTCGCTGCCCCATTGCTCCATTACCTATAGAGAAAAGGCTCTCACTAGATTTTACTTGAGATGGTTTCCATCCTTCTTCAATGATAGACCACGCATTTGGTATGATATATTCTTGATTCATTATTTATTCTTACTTAATAGTGTATTGATATAATCTTGAGGCATATCTGTAAAGTGTGTAAACACCTCATCTGCCTCGTTCAAAATTGATTGATCTCCAAGACCTATAGAAATCATTCCTGCTGCATTTGCAGCTTGCACTCCTGCAACGCTGTCTTCAAAGACAACACTTTCTTGTGCTTTGTAGCCTAATTGATCACACGCATTTAAGAAAACTTCTGGATCTGGTTTTGCTTTGGTAACATTGGTACCATCTACGATAACATCAAAGAGATCTTTAATACCTAATTTCTCTAAAATAGGTCGCGCATTTTTACTGGCACTTCCTAAGGCTATAGGTTGATCTTTTGCTTTAAGTTCTAAAAGAAAATCATGTACTCCAGGAAGAATGTCTTTCACATCTAGAGTTGTAATAAGCTCTAAATATTCTTCATTTTTCTGATCCATTTTGGCCTGAAAAACTTCTGGAGAGATTTCTTTATTTCCCCATTCTAAAATCTTCTTGAGAGAATTCACACGGGAAACTCCTTTAAGCTGTTCGTTTTCTTCTTCTGTAAAATTGATATCAAGAGAAGCTGCGAGACGCTGCCAAGCTATAAAGTGAAACTTTGCAGTATCGACGATAACTCCATCGAGGTCAAATATGAATGCTTTTTTATTCATTCTCTAAAACCGGCTGATACATGATCGCCTTTTTATTTGTTATTAATAAATTTGAAATTGCCGCTATGGCCAAGAAAATTCCAGCTATGGTCATAGCATGTATAGATTCTTCTCCTATTAGGTTATGAAGTAAAACAACTCCACCTACAGCAGCGATGATTTGAGGAATCACGATAAACATATTGAAAACACCCATCATCAATCCCATTTTTGAGGACTCTACAGAACTAGAAAGCATAGCATAAGGCATTGAAAGTATACTACCCCATGCAATTCCTATTAATGAAAAGGATATGTACAAATTATCTGGTTCTCCTGGACTGTAATACATATATAAAAATCCTACAGCGCCTAAGAGCAAGCTTGCCATGTGGATGTACTTTCTATTGATTGCGCGGTACGAAGTGTAAAACGTGAGTAATAAAGCAAATAGCATTGAGGTCAGTCCATAAATACCCATTTTAGAACCTACATCATCGCTAGCCTCATTGTATGCTTTATCTGCTGTTTTATAATCTGCTGCAGACTGGTCGTTTAAAAACAAAGTAACCTTCTCACCATCAAGAAGTGGTTCTCCAGCATCATCCAATTGGGCATATTCTACAATATCTGGTTTTGGTGCATTATAAATATGGGTTGTAAGTGCAGGATTTGCAAGAGTCCACATAGCAAAAAAAGCAAACCATGAAAAGAACTGTACCACGCCTAGCTTTTTCATAATAGTAGGCATCAATGCATATGTCCCCATTATAGTTTCTAGCATACCTTTCTTTTCTTCTGGTTCACTAGCATCATCAAATGCAGCCATTTCTTCTGGTGAATATTCTTTGGTTGTAAAAATTGTTACTAGAATTGATGTTATAAAAACAAAAGCTCCTACACCGAAGGCTACTTTTACAGAATCTGGTACTACACCAGGTGCTGCTTCATTAGAAATTTCCAAAGTGTCATTTACCCATTTTGGTAAATTACTAGCTACCCATGTTCCTACTCCTATTATTAAGGTTTGTACAACAAATCCATAACTGCGCTGAGATTCTGGAAGCTTATCTGCAACTAGGGCTCTAAATGGCTCCATAGAAATATTAATGGATGCATCGAGCACTAGGAGTAACCCAGCTGCCATCCATACTTCAGAAGAATAGGGCATAAACAATAAGGCAATAGAACTAAGAACAGCACCTATTAAAAAGAAAGGACGCCGACGACCTAAAGTTTTATGCCATGTATGATCACTTAAGTATCCTATAATAGGTTGCACTATTAAACCAGCAAGTGGTGCGGCAATCCACAACAAAGGTATATCATCCTTAGCAGCTCCTAATGTCTCAAAAATACGGGACATGGTTGAGCCTTGTAAGGCAAAACCAAACTGAATACCCAGAAATCCAAAACTCATGTTCCAGATGTTCCAGAAACCTAACTTAGGTTTTTGCATATCGTTATTATTTTAATGACGATAAGCCTTATGACTTATCAAAACTTATTGTGCGTGAAGAAGATAAGTTTTGAAATCCGGATAAAGATATAACTTTAAACAGAAATGTAAAATTATAATTTATGGTGTAGATTCTCTTTCAACTAAGGATGTTTTTACGATAACGGTTTCGTAACTTTCATTATCATGGTCACTAGATTCTAGTTTTTCAATAAGTTTTGCAGCTGCAATTCCTCCCATTTCCTCACCTTTCTGCCCGATAGTCGTTAATGTAGGGCTAGCATATTTAGACAACATTCCATCAGTAAATGCCACTATAGCAACATCTTCTGGTATTTTTTTACCTAACTTTTGCAACGCCTTACTTGCTGTAACAGCAAACAATTCATTCACCGCTACGATAGCATCAAAATTATTCTTAGTTAAAAACATCTCGATATCATTTTCACAGCTATCGATATCCTCGATTTTCAAAAATTGGTGTTCATGAACCTCAAAACCACGTTGTTGCAATGCTTGTTTAAAGCCCTGAGAACGTAATCTTCCTACATTTACGTAATCTACTGTACTTATTATACCCAATTTATTTTTTCCTTTCCTCAACAAAAACTCTGTAGCTTCATGACCAGCAGCAACATCATCAATTATAATTTTATCACAAGGTATATCGTTTGAGACCCTATCAAACATTACAATAGGCATACCTTGATTAGTAACCTCTCTTAAATGATGAAAATCCTGTTTTTCCATTGTTTCTTTGGATAAACTCATGATAAACCCATCTATACTACCGTTTGCGAGCATCTCCATATTCACTACCTCTTTATCAAAACTTTCTCCTGACAAAGTAATAATTACTTGATATCCTTTTTCATTTGCCACTCTTTCCACTCCAGATATAACGGTTGCAAAAAAATGATGAACAATCTCTGGAATTATGATTCCTATTTTTTTAGTCTTCTGATTCTTAAGGCTTAAAGCAATACTATTAGGCTTGTAATTAAACTCTTTTGCGTATTGTTTTATTTTTTCTCTTCTCTCTTCACTGATCTCATGTGAATCTCTCAAAGCCTTAGAAACCGTTGAAATTGATACTTTTAAATCTTGGGCTATCTTCTTTAATGTTATCTTTTGAGCCATTATAACTTAGATTATTTAGATGGATGTTATCTCGCTTTCGCGAA
>CAZBCH010000233.1:0-3934 GCA_964490235.1 uncultured Flavobacteriaceae bacterium
ATTACACGTGCTGCTTCATTTTGAAGCTCAACGCTTTTAGCTTTTGATTGTACGCCTGCCACGTTACCATTTTTATCGATTTTGAATTGAACCGCAATTTTGTGGCGTCCTGCCATATCTTTTGCAATTCCTGTATTGAAGTTTTTATTTACAAATTGAGTGATCTTTTCCTGAGTACATTTTTTGATCTCGGTTTGAGTTCCTGTACAGTCTTCAAAATGTGGTACTTCTTCTATGATAGCAAAAGGAACGTCTGTGTCTGTTGATTCAATACTAAATCCAGAATTTTTAACTTCTTCTATTTCTACGATTTCTTCTATATTAGTCTCGTTGTGCAATTCAATAATTCGCGATATCATTTCTGCATATTGTTTATCGCTCAATTCTGAAACTCTGTCTTTAAAAGCACCACTTAGATAACCATCTACATAAGATTTAATGAAATCGCTATTCCATTCGTTAGGGGCAGTCATATAACTTGGATCCCTTTTAGGTGATTCGATTATATAAATAATATTAAAGTTTTCATTCACGTCATCAACAATTAGGGTTCTGCCTTGTTGCATCATTTTTGTAAGTATTTCGCTCCAACGCTTTCCATCTTTAGACTTTACCATTTGCGATAACATCTCATATTGTTTATCACTTAAACTGTCTCCTTTTAACTGATCTAAAAATGTTTCATAAAATACAATATCATCCTTGCTCAGCCCTTTATAAAAGTCCTTTTGCCCATATTCAAATTTTGAAAGTCTAGGAATGAAAGTTGATTTTTCTTGTTCATTTATCTCCGTGGATTCAGCATCTATTTCTGGATCCTGGGTACAAGCAGTAAAGAAGATACTACCTAAAACAATAGGAATAATAAAAGCGAGTTTAAATAACGATTTTGCGGTACTTTTCTTTTTTTGTAACATAAGGATACGGTTTTTTAATAGTGATTTATTGAAATACGAACTGGCAAGTGTAAACTGATCGGTCCCGAAAACGGATTTTAATAAAGATTCTTGATAGGTATGGCTCTCTTGGGTTTTTAAGAGGAATTGATCTACGATGTATTCATGAACTAACTTCAATTCTCGCTGCGCTAAATAAGGAATAGGATGAAACCAAAAAATAATTTTGCAAATCTCGTATGCAACTAAATCGTAGGAGTGAAGCTGTTGAATATGTACACGCTCATGAGTAATGATTTCTACGGTTTTTTCTGGATCTAATTTTTCATCAATAACTATATTATTAAAAAATGAAAAAGCAGTGAGCGTTTGATTGGTTTTTGTGATTAAAAGTCCATCCATAAATCGAGAACTTCCTTTTCTAGTGATTTCCTTTATGGTGGATACCTTATATAAGAAGGAGAATAGACATATAAAAACACCTACTCCATATATAAGAAGAGCAATCATCATATAATCAATAGGCTTTTCTACAGGAGCAGCATTTAAATTATCTGTAATTACTAAAGTTTCTGATATTTCTAAAGATGCTGGTATGACAACAGTTTCATTTAATGGAGCCAATTCAATACTAAACGGAGCATTCAAAAACGGAATAGCAATACTCAACAGAGGAATAGCAAGCAAATAAGCTCTATTCCATTGAAAAAAGGTTTCTTTTCTTAGAAATAAGTGATAAACGCCGTAAAACAATACAGCGAGTATAGAACTGTGGATCAAGTGCTGTATCATGATTTCTTCTTATTTATTTCGTTTAATATTTCTTCCAGTTCTTTCACACTTAAATCTTCTTGTTGCATGAAAAATGAGACCATGCTTTTATAAGAACCTTTAAAATAATTACTGGCTAGTTTGTTTGCAGTGGCTTTGGAATAGGCACTTTTAGTAACCTTAGGAAAATAAATATGACCACGTCCTTCTTTACGGTAATCTACAAACTCTTTATTTTCTAAAATCCTGATAATAGTAGAGACCGTATTGTATGCAGGCTTAGGTTCAGGCATTTTCTCAATGATTTGAGCGACGTTTGCTTCTTTAAGATCCCAGAGGTGTTGCATGATGTCTTCCTCGGCAGTGGTAAGTGTTTTCATAATTATAAAAGATTAACTAAAAACTTAGTTCAAATATAAACTAAGTTTTTAGTTTAAACTAATTATTTAGTTTTAAAATAATATAAAAAAACACTTTAAGATATTAAAGTGTTGATTTATAGTTACAAAATCTTAAGATTAGGGTTCTTTATCTTAAAATATACAGTCTTAATCTTCTATTTGTTCCCATAGTTTTTCAGAACTTAAGCGATACGTACCTACAAAATCCCACGAGCACTCTGCAGGATGGATGACAGATAAGAATGGCAATCCATCTTTACGACCTTTATATAGGTGGTAGGTTTCTCCTACGATAGGTTCAAATGAGAATTTTGCACCATAAACCAGTTGATTATCCTTAAATTTTTTAACCATGGCATCATATTGCTCTTTCAGTTGGTCAAATTGTGATTTGATCTCATGATTGACTTTATTGATCTTGGTTTTCTTCCATGAAGTAATATCTGGAGTGGTAATTTTAGGGGCAGAAACGCCACTGGAATAGGGAAGAAGGGCGGCATTATAGGTACCTGTTTCTTCGTCGTAAACTACGTAATCTGGTTTTTTTTCTTCACTCATGGAACAAAGTTACAACTTGCCAGCTTTTTTTGTAGAAGATTAACATGATTTTCTTAAACAAAAAATCGAGACAGCTTTCACCGTCTCGATTTGGCCAATTTTTCAATTCCCCCAAATTGTAAAATTACGTTACAAACTTAGTGCAGATCTCCACTTACTTAAAGCGTCAATTGATGATTTGATACTCTCATGGCAGGAACTGTAAATTTGATTTGATATCATCTCGCTTTCGCGAAAGCGTAACAAAAAGAATTATCCGGCTACTAATTGGATATGACAAATGAAATTAATTACATCGACTTTGAGCCTCAAGTATTAGAAAAGAATTTTTGGGGTACTAAAACTTATGAGACCACTATAATAGTTGTGGAACGTGCAAACGAATGGATACGCAAAAATTACAATCGCAAAATCATTAATGTAGAGACCATCATTGTTCCTAAATCAAATAAATCTTTAAAAAATACAAACACAAATAAATTAAACATGCAAGGCGGAATCGTCTACATGATTGAGACCATACGTGTATGGTATACATAGTCGTACACCTTATATTTGTAATAAAATTACCATTATGTCCATAGACTGGAAAACTGCCATAGAATTTGAAGATATTACCTATAAAAAAAGTAACGGTATTGCCCGTATTGCTTTTAATAGACCAGAGGTGCGCAACGCCTTTAGACCTAAAACTGTAGCAGAACTTATCAAAGCATTTTATGATGCTCAAGAAGATCTATCTATCGGTGTAGTAATTCTTACTGGTGAAGGTCCATCAAAAAAAGATGGCGGTTGGGCTTTTTGTAGCGGTGGCGATCAAAATGCTCGTGGACATGATGGTTATAAAGACGATTCTGGTACTGGAAGATTGAACATTCTAGAAGTGCAACGCATGATACGTTTTATGCCTAAGGTTGTGATTTGCGCCGTTCCAGGTTGGGCAGTAGGCGGCGGACACAGTTTACACGTAGTGTGTGATATGACCATCGCTAGTAAAGAACACGGCGTTTTTAAACAAACGGATACCGATGTTGCTAGTGTTGATGCCGGTTATGGAAGTGCATATCTAGCCAAAATGGTAGGACAGAAAAAAGCTCGTGAAATCTTCTTTTTAGGACGAACTTATAGTGCTCAAGAAGCCATGGATATGGGAATGGTAAATGCCGTAGTGCCACATGATGAGCTGGATCAAACAGCCTATGATTGGGGACAAGAAATCCTTAAAAAATCTCCAATAGCTATAAAAATGGCAAAGTTTGCTATGAATGCTACTGACGATGGTATGGTAGGTCAACAAGTATTTGCTGG
>CAZBCH010000234.1:0-1777 GCA_964490235.1 uncultured Flavobacteriaceae bacterium
ACCATCAGGCCCAATTGCCGCTTTTACATATTGCGTAACATTATAATTATTATTTCTTACGCCTATTGCGCTACCTGAGCCAGATGCTGCAGATAAACTTGATGCGTAGTACACACCGCCATCTGTTCCAAAAATTGCTTGATTAGAACTTCCTGGTCTAAATGTCATCGCATGCTGATCTGCATGTACTAAAGGAACGTTTAAGGTATTTAACCCTGGGTTGTTAGACCATTTTGAAATCTGCGTCCAAGAAGAACCTCCATTTGTAGATCTAAAAATATCAATCCCGCCAACATAAAGAATGTTATCGTTTGTTGGATCTGCCTCTATCATTAAGTCGTAAAAAGCTTGACCTCTTGTAAAATCATTAGCTGGGATTCCCTGATCTGCATCGTTAGGAAGTGCTGCACTAGACACTGAAGCAAACCCATTTGTAGTTGAAAAAATTAGCACCGGTGCTGTTGATAATGTTCCTTCTGCCAAAGCATACATCTTATTAGGATTAGTAGCAGACACTTCTATCTCTACCCTATCTGTATTTGGTAAAGGAGAGGCTCCTGCTGCAGTCCAAGTCGTTCCATTGGTAGAACTAAATATTTGTCCTCCACCTGAACCAAAAGCATTAGCTATAGTAGACATCCATAATGTATTATCTGCACTAACTTCAAAATCATTTGGTATTGCATAATAAGTATTAGCCCCAGAAGTATTTGCTTCTAAGTTAGCTGATTCAATTCTATTCCACGAATTACCGCCGTCAGTAGAATGGTATAATCCTGCAGTTTGTAACCCTAACCAATTGGTTGGGTTTGCAGCATCTCCGTAAACAAAAGCGCCTACACCTACGAATAGTTCTGTATTACCATTATTATCCCAAGCCTGCACATCATTAACGTAAAAAAGACCTGACAAGAATAAATTAGTTGCATTAAAGTCAAAAGTAGGTGCACCAGCTGCTGGTATATTTACTGAAGTCCATGATGTTCCTCCGTCATTAGTAACATAAACACCATTACCAACAACATCCCCAGCTGTATATTGCTCCCCTGTAGCCATGAACCATCTGTTAGAATTATTAGGGTCTATTGTGATTGATGTTACAGATAAATTACCTGGTACATTTTGTACACGCTCCCATTGAGAACTTGCACTAGTTATATTTGTATTTTTCCATAAGCCCCCACTAACACCACCAGCATAAACAGTATTGAATGTTGGGTCATTGGGGTCGAAAATAATGGCTCGTGTACGACCTCCAATATCGTTAGGTCCTCTTTCTTCCCAGTCATTACCAGCTTCACCAGGATTACGCTGCGTTAGTCTTCTTTGGAGCAATTCCTCTCTTAAAATTGCAACATCTCCTTGGTCTAATTTGCCTGTTGCTGGATTAACAGTAAGTTCCCACATTTGCTCAAAGTAACGGTTAGGAGGAAGGCCTTCTAACTTTCTTTTCTTTTTATCCCATGTTAGGGTCTCTTTAAAAGGAGAATTTTCTATCACCTTTGCATGAGCTTCTCTTTGCTCTTCTATGATTTGCTTTTCCTTTTCACTTTCATTTTGACTGGTAAAAGTAAATGCGCTCACTGCTAGTATTAACAATGAAACGCCTCCTAATAGTAATCGTAGTTTTTTAGTCATTCTTAAGAATTTGGTTTATGGTTAGTGTTCTGTTTTCAATTAAAGAAGCCCAAAATATTAAAATTATGTTAACATCTAGTATGTTCGATAATATTTTCGATGAAACGTTAGAAATATTTTAACGCTAAGCTTAAAATAT
>CAZBCH010000235.1:0-1540 GCA_964490235.1 uncultured Flavobacteriaceae bacterium
GTAGGTCCATCGTTAAAAACGTGTCCCAAATGACTGCCACAGTTAGAACACATGATTTCAGTTCTTATCATTCCGTGGGTCGTATCTCTTTTGCGTTCAATTGCGCCTTCTATCTCATCGTCAAATGATGGCCAGCCACAACCAGAGTCAAACTTTTGATCGGACTTAAAAAGATCATTTCCACAAGCTGCACAACTGTAAACACCATCTTCATAATGCGTGTTGTACTCTCCTGTAAATGGTCGTTCTGTTCCTTTTTCTCTTAAAACGTAGTACTGTTCTGGAGTTAATTTTTCTTTATATTCTTTTTCAGTCATCTTTATTATTATTTGTCAAATTATTGTTTGAAGTTCCGCTTTCGCGAAAGCGGCACAAAAAAGCTCCTAATTTAAGTCAGGAGCTCGCTATAATTCTTACGTTGTTGAGCAACTATTTTCTCAACGCTGGTAATTCTTCTCCTTTTGGGACAAAATTTAAAGCAACTCCATTGATGCAATGGCGTTTACCTGTTGTTTTTTTAGGTCCGTCATTAAATTCGTGTCCTAAATGCGATCCACAAGTATTGCATTTTAATTCAGTACGGGCATAACCTATTTTGTAGTCTACATCGCGTTCTACCTGTCCTTCAATAGCACGGTCATAACTAGGCCATCCAGTTCCTGAGTCAAATTTATGCTCGTTCTCATAAACTGGTGCATAACAAGCCGCACATATTAAAGTTCCTGGAGCGTACTGCTTATTCAGCGGACTGGTATGTGGACGCTCTGTTCCTGCTTCTCTTAAAACATTATACTCTTGAGTTGTCAATAGCTTTTTCCACTCCTCAGCAGTTTTAGTTACCTCATATTTTTTTTCTTGTTGCATTTCTTCATCAGAAGAATTCATTGCTAGTTCTTTAGAAGTATTTCCACAAGAAACTAATAACAAAGCAATTATGCTTATTCCTATAAATCTAATCATCATATTTTTCTTTGTTGTAAAATTAAGGAGTATAACCACTCTTAGGTGTTGCAATTCTGTTAAGTATTATGTCAATTGTTTCACAAAATTGTTGATAATAGGTTTTAGGTGATTAGGTAATTAGGTGAAATTTTTGAATATTTCCACAGACAAAATCATAATTTACTTGTACTGAGCTTGTCGAAGTATTACGCTAGATAAAAAGAACGCCATTAGGCGACAAATCAAATCCACAGCGGCAGACTTTGATCTGCTAATTGATTGTAAAATATTAATTTGATTTTGCTTTCATTTTAATGGCATTTTACAGTTCCTTTTATTTTTGTTTGTAAATTTACCTCATGAATAAAAAAGTAGCTATAATCATGGGTTCTACGAGCGATTTACCTGTGATGCAAGACGCCATAGATGTATTAAAAGAACTAGAAATTGAGATTCAAGTAGATGTGGTAAGTGCGCACCGCACGCCAGAGAAAATGTTTGAATTTGGTAAAACAGCACATGAAAATGGTATTGCAGTAATTATTGCTGGTGCTGGTGGCGCAGCACATTTACCTGGAATGGTTGCTAGTTTATCACC
>CAZBCH010000236.1:0-4877 GCA_964490235.1 uncultured Flavobacteriaceae bacterium
TTGGGGAATCGAGTACATGGAACAAGAAGCACAAGTTGCTGCCACAAAACTGGACAAGGTTTTTGCAGGACCATGTGAGAAACACTTGGATCAACTTCCTGATAATTATTTTGATGTTATTTATTGTAATGATGTTCTAGAACATTTAGTAGACCCTGAAATGGTGCTAACTGAACTCAAAAAGAAACTTACTAATAAAGGGATACTTATTAGCTCCATCCCTAACATACGTTATCACAATACTTTCATGCGTTTGTTATTTAAAAAAGACTGGATTTATAATGATCACGGTGTAATGGATAAGACTCATTTAAGGTGGTTTACTAAAAAGAGCATCCATCGTATGTATGAAGAGTTAGGCTACACTGTAATACAACATGAAGGAATCAATAAAAGTAAATCTATCAAACCATGGCTGTATAATATCCCAGTACTATTCACTCATTTAGATATTCGATATCCTCAATTTGCGACTGTAGTAAGTTTATAAATGTAGATAAGCCATTTTATAACTCAACTAAATACCTGCTTGCGCAAGATTTTTAATGCGCCTCTAACCAATTCTCGCCAACACCAACTTCTACATCTAGCGGCACTGACATTTTATAGGCGTTTTGCATCTCGTCTTGTATCAGTTTTTTCATGTCTTCTAACTCGTCGTTATGAATGTCAAAAACCAATTCGTCATGAACTTGTAGTAACATTTTAGACTTGCAATTTAATTCTTCAAACTTTTTGTGAATATTAATCATCGCGATTTTAATAATATCTGCAGCGCTACCTTGAATAGGAGCGTTTACTGCGTTACGCTCGGCAGCGCCTCGCACCACTGCATTAGAACTATTGATATCTTTTAAATAACGACGTCTTCCTAGGACCGTTTCTACATAACCGTTTTCTCTAGCAAAATCAACTTGTTCTTGCATATAAGCCTTCAATTTAGGATAAGTGGCATAGTAAGTGTCGATCAATTCTTTTGCCTCGCTACGGTCTAGATCCGTTTGATTACTTAATCCAAAAGCGCTTACCCCATAAATGATCCCAAAATTGACTGTTTTTGCATTGCTACGCTGTTCTCTGGTTACATCTTCTATAGCGACGTTAAAAACCTTTGCAGCGGTCGATGCGTGAATGTCTTCACCACTTTGAAAGGCAGCGATCATGTTTTCTTCTTCGCTTAAGGCTGCGATGATGCGCAACTCAATCTGAGAATAATCGGCAGCAACAAGTGTGTAGTTTTTATCTCTTGGTACAAATGCTTTACGTACTTGACGACCACGCTCGGTACGTATAGGAATGTTTTGCAAATTAGGATCGGTAGAACTTAATCTTCCAGTCGCAGCAACCGTTTGCATGTAATTAGTATGAATACGTTGTGTGGCTGGATTTACTTGATTAGGTAATGCATCTACATACGTAGATTTTAATTTGGCAAGACCACGATATTCCAATACATCTGCAATAATTTGATGGTCTTTGGCGAGGTAGCTTAATACATCTTCAGCAGTAGAATATTGCCCAGTTTTCGTCTTTTTAGGCTTGTCTACAAGATTCATTTTACCAAATAATATTTCTCCCAATTGCTTCGGCGAGCCTATATTAAATTCTTCTCCTGCAGCTTCATAAATATCTTTTTCTAGACGTTCTATGTCTTCGTTCAGCTTTCGCGAAAGCGAACTTAAAAACTCACTATCTAGATTAACACCTTCTATTTCCATCGCAGCCAGCACATCGAGCAATGGCATTTCTATATCGTGAAACAGTTTATCAGTTCCTGCGCTTGCAAGCTCTGGAAGAAACTTTTCTTTGAGCTGGAAAGTGATGTCAGCATCTTCAACAGCATATTCCTTTTGCTTTTCTAGATCTACATCGCGCATTGATTTTTGATTTTTACCTTTTTTACCAATCAACTCCACAATAGATTGAGGCGTGTAATTCAAGTAAGTCTCAGCTAGTACGTCCATATTGTGACGCATATCTGCATTGATAAGGTAATGTGCGAGCATGGTGTCAAACATCGGTCCTTTTACATCTACTCCATATTTATCAAGTACCTTGATATCGTATTTAAGATTTTGACCTACTTTCTCAATGTTTTCACTTTCAAAAAACGGTTTAAGTTCGTTGACCACATCTTGAGCAGCATCACTATCTTCAGGAATCGGTAGGTAAAAACCTTTTCCTTTTTCCCATGAGAATGCAATACCTACCAGTTCTGCCGTAAGTGGATCTAGTCCAGTAGTTTCTGTGTCAAAACATACGCTGGATTGTTGCATTAACGATTGTAAGAACAACTTTGTTCCCATTCCTTCTTCTACAAGCTGGTATAAATGATCGCTTGTTTCTAGAGTCTGTCTACCAGTGGTTTTTGCTTCTGCAGCTGTACCAGATCCAGGCGTATCAAATAAAGAAAATTGTCCTGCTCCAGCAGAAGAACTAGAGCTTGAACTTGAATTAGAAGAACTTGCTGGTTCAATTTCTTTAGAAAAGATCTTTGCCATTGTTTCTTTTGCACGACGGAATTCCAACTCGTCAAAAATCTTGTGTACTTCTTCTACATTAGGATCGTCTAGGGTATAATTATTTGCATTAAAAACAACAGGGCAATCCAGTCTTATGGTAGCAAGTTGTTTAGATAGTAGGCCTAATTCTTTATTAGCCTCTACCTTTTCTTTCATTTTACCTTTAAGTTCATGGATGTTTTCAAAAAGGCCTTCCATAGAGCCATATGCTGCGATAAATTTCTTAGCGGTTTTATCTCCTACACCAGGTAATCCAGGTATGTTATCACTAGCATCACCCATCATTCCTAGATAATCAATAACTTGCTCAGGTCGCTCTACCTCAAATTTCTTTTGCACTTCTGGAATACCCCATATTTCTATACCATTACCCATACGAGCAGGTTTGTACATGAAGATATTCTCTGATACTAGTTGAGCATAATCCTTATCAGGTGTGACCATGTAAGTAGTAAAGCCTTCTTTTTCGGCTTGTTTTGCCAGTGTACCTATCAAATCATCAGCTTCAATTCCTGCTTCTTCTACGATAGGAATATGCATAGCTTTTAAGATTTTTTGAATGTAAGGCACTGCAATTTTTATCGCTTCAGGCGTCTCATCACGATTTGCTTTATAATCGGCATACATCTCTACACGCTCCTTACTTCCTTCTTTATCAAATGCAACGGCTAGATATTCTGGTTTCTCACGTCTTATTACGTCAAATAGTGAATTAGTAAAACCCATAATGGCACTGGTATCCATACCAGCACTATTGATTCTTGGGTTTTTGATCAATGCATAATAACCTCTAAAAATGAGTGCATATGCATCGAGTAGAAATAATCTTTTATCGTCAGTACCGTCGTTAGTCATCGTAAAATTTTAAGGATGCTAAAGATAAAAAATGAACCTAGGAAAATGGAAAATATCAGTGTCAATTATGACTTTTTATACACAAGTCATATGATCTAGAATGCTTTTAAAAGTAGAAATGTATTTAAGGTATTTCGCTTTTGCGAAAGCGGAATTATTTATCTACTTCTATCCATTGCATTTTAATTTGTTCTTGTAAGGCTAGTTGAATTCCTAGACAAGTAACCAATAAAATTAATAGGGCTTAATCTTTGTCATTATTTTCAAAATCTTGCCTTAAATCGAGCTTTCTAAAAGTGGGAGATACCACAGCTGTAGTTATAACTGTAATCAATGTCATTGTACCGCCAAAGACTACTGCGGTCACTGTTCCCATTAATTTTGCGGTAACACCACTTTCAAAACCACCCAATTCATTTGAAGAGCCTACAAACATGGAGTTTACAGAGGCCACACGACCACGCATGTGATCTGGCGTTTTAAGCTGTAAAATCGTCTGGCGTATAACCATAGAAACACCATCGGTAACACCACTAAAAAATAGCGCTACTACAGAAATCCAAAATGATGTGGATAGACCAAATACAATGATACAAACACCAAAACCAAATATCGCACCTAAGCCCTGAATGGAGCCATTAATCAGGGCAATTAATGCAATAAATGCAATTAACATCGCTCCGACATTCACTGCTAGCATTAAGCCATTGCTAGCGCCAGCCGCCGCAGCATCAATAACGTTAGTATGTTCTTTCTTAACATCAATCTCATATTCGTCTTGATCTTTGGGTGTTTCTGTTTCCGGCATAATCATTTTAGCCATCAATAAACCACCGGGTGCAGCCATAAAGCTTGCCGCAATCAGATATTTTAATTCGATACCTAGCCCAGCAAGACCGGCCATGATTGAACCGGCGATTGAAGCCATGCCACCCACCATTACGGCGAATAATTCTGAACGGGTTAAACCCATTAGGTAGGGTTTTACTGCAAGTGGAGCTTCTGTTTGGCCCACAAAAATATTGGCAGTGGCAGACATTGACTCTGCATGACCGGTACCCATCAAACGTTTGATGCCCTCACCAATTATTCGCACGATAAATTGCATAATGCCAAGGTAATACAGTACAGACATCAAAGAGGAAAAGAAGATGATTACAGGTAGTACTTGGAAGGCGAAGATAAATCCTGTTTGGTTTTGTGCTAATGCCAAATTACCAAATAGAAAAGCGATGCCATCCGTTGAATAACTGATCACATTCTGAACTACTGAAGAGACACTCTCGAGTGCTGATTTACCCGCATCAAAATATAATACAAGAGCTGCGAAAGAAACCTGCACCAAAAATGCCATTGATACTGTTCTCAGCCGAATGGCTTTACGGTTCTCAGAAAGTAAAAAGGCGATTCCTAATAACGCGATGATTCCTAAAAATGCCAAGGTAAAACTCCTCGTTTAAATTATTATAGTTAGAGTAAGATATGCTAGTTCTTTGTGCC
>CAZBCH010000237.1:0-14001 GCA_964490235.1 uncultured Flavobacteriaceae bacterium
TGGTAGACATGCTAGACTTAGGATCTAGTGCTTCACGGCGTGCAGGTTCGATTCCTGTCATCCGCACAGAATAAAAAGCTCTTCAGAAATGAAGGGCTTTTTTTGTTTCTCGCTTTCGCGAAAGCGTAACTATTATAACGCTTTAATCAGAACTAAATCGACTTTTAGAAATAGAAGATATAGGTGTAAAGTGTTAACATTAAGAATGTGATATAATGATATCTGCTAGAAAGTAAGTGACTATGTTTTACTTTCGAAAATATATATAGAAAGCATTGAATCATTTTATCAAATAGTAATATTGCCTCATTTAATTTTTTAATAAAGTACGATGTATCCTATCAAAAACAACCTGTTAATTTTGTTTTTGGATGTCTCCGTAATTTGACACAAGTAACTTTAGATAAAAACTTCTATACTTATAAACATCTCTTTTCATATAAGTAATTTTGTTAAAACAATTAATTAAATAATAAGTTTGATTGTTATGGTAAAATTGTACGTTATCGAAATAACATGTCGTTCTTCGATAACAAATGATAAAAATATCTTCTTACCTATATGATAATCAAAGGGTTAATTATCAATAGAAATTTGGTAGTATAAGATTTTATGAATTAGTAATAAACACAGGGAGTTTGATTGCTTTTTTCCTAAATAATTAGGAACCAATCATATCAATAAAAAAACTGTTACGCAGGCGAATTTAACAGTTAATAAAATGTTAATTTATTAAGTGCGCTTATGTTTCATCTAACTTTAGAGTGATACTAATCTTATAAATCAAGAAATTATGAAAACTTTTTTACTCTTTTGCGCTTTTTTAAGCATCAATTTTGCGATAGGTCAGATCGGACCTTTCCCATTTATTCCATTTAATCAATCTAGTGGTAACGTAGCTACTTCTATTACGAATCCTATTGGTGCTCAATCTGGAGAAATCTTCAGATTTCGACCTGGAAATGTTAGACAATTAGATTCTGGAACGACCTTCAACTTTACTAATTCTCGTTGGTTTTCACTTGGTCGAGTGAATACAGGTTCACAAAATGTATATGGTTTACGTTTTCAGTTACCTAATAAGTCTTTAACCTTTGGTTATCAAGATATCACTAGTGCAAATCCACGAATTCAATGGATTGGCTCTGGAGCTGACCTTGGTAATCTTGAATTTAGGGTAGCGACCAGTTTTACTTCTACAAATTCGACCCTTGTAGCGAGAATGACTAATGAAGGAAACACCTTTTTCGGTGAGCCTTTAGTATCTTCTTTTAATACTCCAAAAGTTGGGGTTCAAAATACGGGACGCACGGGAATTCTTATTTCGTCAAGTGGTGCTGGAATAAGTCCCTCGGTAACTTCTTCCACTGGTTTAAGTATCAGCCAGTCTTCTGGTACTTCTTCAAATACAGGTGCCGCTATTTCTACTTCAGCCAGTAACACTGCAAATGGGATATCAGTGCGAGCAGGCGCTAATAGAGCAACAGCAGTGTCCGCTTCAGCCTCTGGATCTTCTACTGCTACTGATGTAATAGGAGTGCGCGGTAGTGCTTTTACTTCTAGCAATACAAGCGTGTTTGAAGCGGGAATTTATGGTCAAGTCTCACCCTTTTCAAGTAGCACCAATCAATTTGCTGGATTCTTTGATGGAGATGTTGTTACTACCGCTGGAAGTGTTTTACCTTCAGATAGAAAACTGAAAAATAATATTGAAGATGAAGAAAGTGTTTTGGATCGTTTAGCTCTTTTAAGACCTGTTACGTATACATACAAAGAAATGAATGAAATCAACCTTGCTGAGGGATTGCAACATGGTTTTATATCGCAAGAATTAGAAGAGGTTTTTCCGGAACTGACTAAAGATATAACGAAGCCTGTTTTTGACAAGGAAGACAATATTGTATCTAAATTTTCTTTTAAGGCTATAAATTATAATGGTTTAATACCAGTGCTTACAGCAGCCGTTAATGAATTAAATGAAGAGGTTCAATACCTTAGAGAAGAACTTGCTCAATTACGAGAAAAAGAAAATTCTTTAGATAATGATAATTTATTAGAAGAAAATGCTAAAGCAATTTTAGAACAAAATGTTCCCAATCCATTTACTGATAGAACATCGATTCGTTATGAATTACAAGAAGGTATTACCAATGCTAGTTTAATGGTTTTTGATATGAACGGGAAAATTGTAAGGGAATTTAAATTAGTAAAAACAAGTGGAGAAATTACTATAGATGCTTCTCAGGTTGGTAAGGGCATGTTTATCTATAGTTTAGTTCAAAATGGTCAAGAACTCATTTCAAAGAAGATGATTATTAAATAATGTTTGTATAAAAACTATCATGCTAGTTGAGAACCTCATCTGAAGAAAAGCGGATGGTTCAAATATGAATGAACCGCTTTTTTATAATTTGAAGTTTAACTATTTCCACATATTGTGGTTTTGTGACGTGTTCCTAATAGTTGAACATTTGTAATGTGAATAGAGTTTATGTAGAAAAGGATATCATCTGCACAGAATAAAAAGCTCTTCAGAAATGAAGGGCTTTTTATGATAGCAACCTTTTGCTCAGTAATACAACCTAAACCCCAGAAGGGTACATAATTTTCTATGCTTATTGTACATAGTGGTAACGACTTCCATTAAGTCATCATCTTCATAAAACAAACTGAAAAATATACGGTCTATAGTAAATGCACTAGACATACTTGCTGATGGATATTCATATCCAGAAACTGCTCTAGCACCTGTGACATCAATGAAGTATTGAGACTCTTCATCTGTTAAATCTAAAATCTTTTTATTTGCAAAATGAATGACTTTGCCGTCCAGTTTCCCCTCAAAAAGCTCTGCGATTTCTTCTATGCTATAGTAATAGTTGTTGATCAAGATATTGTTTGCATCGCCTGGTATAACTAAATATATGATTTCATAATCTTTGAAGTTGTGATCATCATAGAGCAAATAGTTCAGGCTTTCTTCCAGTCCTTCCATGGTGTCACAAGCTTTATAGATACTAGTGATATTTTGATTTAGCGCTATGTCTTCAAGGATTTTCACTACCTCTGTAGTTTCATTTACATCAGCATCAGGAACTACTTCTAGGCAATAAATAAAATTTTCAACATTGGTAATAGGTACTTCTAATTCACTCATTCACTGCGTTATTTTTCTTTTGAAAGTTGTTTTATTGTTGGACGTGTAAGATCAAATTCTTTACGAAAATAGTGCGTGTAAAGTGACTTTTCACAAGTAGTGCATTCAATAAAGCTTTTTAAAACTTAAACTGCTTTTAAATTTCCCGCTTTCGCGAAAGCGATAACTTAAAACTACTCCAATTAATAAATAAGCTTCTTTAACTCTTCCACATAACCGCGGCTTACTCTGACTATAGAATCGTTATTCATTTTTAAAACATAGCCTTTACCATACTTTTCGGCAGTTTTAATTTGTTTAAAGTTGATCAATGAAGAGCGATGAACACGTAGGAATAGGTCTGGATTCAAGCGCTCTTCCATGGTAGATATTCCATTATTACTTACAAAGACATCGTTTTGAGAATGTATTTTAGAATAGTCTCCATAAGCTTCTACCCATAAAATATCTTTGATTTTGAGTGTGACGAGCTTTTTATTTTTATTGACCAGTACTTGATCAGGATATGTTTGCTGGTCTTGTAAAAGACTATCTGCTAGTGAATTGATATTATTGATCTCACTATCTTTTTTAATGCGATTGACAGCTTTGGCAAAGCGTTCTTTTGTGTACGGTTTTAAAAGATAATCTACGGCATGGACTTCAAAAGCTTTGAGGGCATACTCATCGTAAGCCGTAGAGAAAATGACTTGTGGTATTTCTGTGAGCTTTTGTAATACTTCAAAACCAGTTAATCCAGGCATTTGAATATCTAGGAAAACTAAATCTGGTTGAAATTCTTTGATAATTTTTACGGCATCCACACCATTGTTTGCTTCTCCTAAAACGATAAGGTCTGGATAATCCTGCAAGTATTCTTTTATTAAATCTCGTCCAGCTCGCTCGTCGTCTATGACCAGTACTTTTTTCATATTGAGAACTGAATTTTCAATCCGCTAGGATCGTTGTGTAGAATTTCTAGCGTGGTGTTATAGGTTTTTTGAAGTCTCAATTTAGTATTGGTAAGTCCGATTCCTTTGTCTAAAAGTGTTTCTGTGTTCTTAACACCTACGCCAGTGTCGGCAATGATAAATTTAAGTTTTTCATTTTCTCTAAATATTTTTATAGAGATCTCGCCACCTTCAATAAGCGAACTCAAACCATGTTTCACGCTATTTTCCACCAGCGGTTGCAATAACATAGGCGGTACTAATTCTTGCATCAATTCTTCAGGAACATCGATGTTTATTTTAAGGCGGTCTTCAAATCGTTCTTTTTCAAGATCTAAGTATTTTGAAATAAAGTCCAGCTCTTGTTTTATAGTTACTTTTTCTAGTTTGGTGGCTTGCAACTGGTACCTGAAAATATCAGAAAGCTGCGCGATCATTCTACGTGTGCGTTCATTTTCGGCAGGAACAGAGGCATTGATCGTATTAAAAACATTATATAAAAAATGCGGATTCAGCTGTGCTTTAATGGCAGATAGTTCACTTTTAAGTGCCGCCTGTCGTAGTTCACCTTCTACAATAAGTTTGCGCTGGTTTTCTTTAAAATAACGATAGGCAAAAAAGCAACCGAATTGAATCCAAAGGAAAAGAGAAGGGATGTATAAATCCCAGATCTTAGAAGTTCCTTCTAGATGCCACACGCCAGCATTATCGAGAATAGAATAGCGCAAATCACGCAACAACCAGACAGATAAAGGTACCATCAATGCCACTACAATGATCTGTAAATAGTTAGAATAAGATCTTAAAAGGAAAATTCCTAAGAACCAGATCCCTAAAGATCCAAAGAAATAAAAAGTATACTGCATTCCAGAACGTTCCCAAAAATCATTAAACTCTAGATACTGATCATAAAATGTGTAGTTCTCACGACTTCCTAAATACCCTAAGACCAGATGATAGATAAAAGAAAAAAACAAGTAGAACAGAAAAACACCCAAGATTTCTCGAGTGTTGATCTTCATGAATCGGCTATTCAATACATCAGACATTTGTTATTTTTTATTATTGGTGTCAAATACATACCAAAACTCACCATCTTTAGGATCAAAACTCAATTTAAGCAATCCTTCTGGAGATTCCACAAGATAATGATTTGTTACAGGAACTTTATCGCCGTTGATCCATGCCCATGCTTTTCCTTCACTGTACTTGAATACAAGACCATTTGAAAATACGGCTAGCAACTCGTAAACACCATTTTTTTCTTTTTGAGTAATTTCTTTATTAGTGAGATACGGCTTTGAGCCATAACTTTTCTTATAAGTTTTAATTTCCTTTTTGTAGGTCTTGTTTTTTCTTTCATTATAATCGCTGGCATAAATATTAGACAGTACAAATACTTCCAGACGACCACCATTAGATTTTATAATTTCAGGTGCATCATTCCATGGCACCACGATGGATAAAGTATAATCTCCAGTAACATCTATAGCTTCTTCACCATTGATAATTTTTTCTTTACCGTTTTTATCGATAAGTGTGATTTGAGCGTTTTTAGGATAATTATAGGTAATCTCGTCGTTCTTTTTTACGATGGTATAATAGTCTTGTCCGTATGCATGAATGCAAATTGAAAAGATGAATAAATAAATTAAAGTTTTCATAGTTCTTATTTTTAAATACAGGACAAACTTACAAGAGCATACAAGTTTTATAAAGTGAATAACGACCAGTCGCCCTATAAACTGTTGAGTTGCCCTTGGTCAATTGGGCTTGCTATAGAGCCGCTCGTCAGTTACAGCTTTCAATAGGAAATTATGAGACGCACATTTGTGCTATCAAATTATAATCCTATGAAATTAACCGTATTATTTTTAGCATTGCTTGTTACACATTCTACATTTTCTCAAAATTATTCTATTGAAGGAAGACTAATAGATGAGAATAAAGAACCCATTTCCTTTGCCACTTTAATCGTGAAGACTGCTGTAGATTCCGCTTTCGCGAAAGCGGGAACAACATCCATAGATGGATCATTTCAATTGCAGAATTTACCTAAAAACTCCTATTTAATAGAGTTCTCCATGATGGGATACAAGAAGAATATTAAAACCATTGAACTCACAGAAAATTTAGATTTGGGTACTATTATGTTATCACTAGCTCCAGAATCTCTAGATGAAGTGGTGGTGAGTACCACAAAACCTATCGTACAAGTGCTGGCAGATAAAACCGTGTTTAACGTAGAAAATACCATCAATGCAGTAGGAACTAATGGTCAGGAATTGTTGCGTAAAGCACCAGGAGTCGTATTGGATAATAACAATAATATTATTCTAGAAGGAAAATCTGGAGTTCAAATCTGGATCGATGGAAGGCCTTCCAGACTTGCAGGGACAGATCTAGAGAATTTTCTGCAATCGCTTCAGGCTGGAGATATTGAATCTATCGAACTTATTACACAGCCTTCATCTAAATATGACGCCGCAGGAACCGCTGGGATCATAAATTTTAAGTTGAAAAAGGATAAAGGACTTGGGACTAATGGATCTTTAAGCACTACTGCAACTGCAGGTGACTTTTTGCGCACCAGCAATTCTGTTAATTTCAATAATCGCAACAGAAAGGGTAATTTATACGGTAACTATAGTAATAACTTCGGTAAAAGCACAGGTTTTTTGTATCTCAATAGAACCCAAAACGGAACTAATTTTAATGCCAGAACACAAAGCGTTTACAATCGCAATACTAATAATATACGTCTGGGATATGATTACCTAGCCTCTGAGAATAGCACCATAGGCGCACTAGCTAGTACCAATTTAAATAACCGATTTGATACAAATAACACAAGAACTCCTATAAGAAATCTCAATCAAACGATAAATGATAGTGTTTTAGTAGCAGCGAACAACAGCCAGACAAAATCTCAAAATTCTAACTTTAATCTCAACTATAGATTTAAAGATACATTGAACCATGAATTTAATGTCGATCTTGATTATGGCTATTATAATAACGATCGAGAAACTTACCAGCCTAATGTCTATTTCAATGGAGAAGAAACAGCTGTTTTAAGTCAAAATATCACACAACAAATAACACCAATACGAATAAATATTCTTGCCTTGCGCATGGATTATGAACAAGACTTTTTGAAAGGAAAAACAGCCATAGGTGTAAAAAGTTCTTATGTAAATGCTGATAATAATTTCCGATTTTTTAATCAGGAAAACAACGTATTTGTATTAAACAATGACCAAAGCAATCAGTTTGAATTTATAGAACGCATTTATGCTGCATACATCAATTACAATCGCACTTTTGGGAAATTTAATCTACAAACCGGAGTACGTATGGAGCACACCACTTCAGACGGTAATTTAACCAGTGATCAAGAAAATGTAAATAACAGAGTAAAACGATCGTACACCGATTTCTTTTTAAGCGGTGGTTTGACTTTTAGTGCAAGTAGAAATCATCAATTGGGACTTACTTTCAGCCAGCGCATCCAGCGACCTAATTATTCCTCACTTAATCCTTTTGAATACCAGCTGGACGAGTTGAGCGCACGTCGTGGCAATCCATTCCTACAACCTCAGTACACCGATAACTTAAAATTGAATCATACCTTTAAATATAGATTCAGCACCTCATTGAGTTATGCCTACACGTCAGACTTTTTTACTCAAGTAACAGAGCAGGATGGCGCAAATGGTAACTTTATCAATGAGCGTAATATTGCCGATCAAGAAGTGTGGAATCTTTCTATTTCCTACTCTTTTCAGATTACAAAATGGTGGAATTATTACATCAGTCTCAATGCCTCTTCTATTACCTACACGTCTACAGATCCTGATTTCGTTTCTACAAGTCAGGAGACTTTGGGTTTTTATATGCAAAACACTATTAATTTGCCTAGCGATTACCGACTAGAGGTTTCTGGCTGGTACAGTTCACCATCCGTTTGGGGTGGTACTTATGAAACAAGGGCTTTGGGTTCACTAAATCTCGCTGTGCAAAAAAAGTTTCTAGATAAAAAGTTGAACATACGGCTGGCCTTTAATGATGTACTGTTCAGTAGTTTCTGGCAAGGAACTACTCGCTTTGGAGCATTGTTTATCGACGGTTCTGGAGGAAGTGATTCTCGTAACATGGCTTTGGGATTGACCTATAACTTTGGTAGCTCTGAGATCAAAAAAACACGCAGTCGTAAGACTAGTCTAGAAGATGAAAAGAGTAGAGTGGACTAATTTGAAAAAATGTTTTCTTGCTGTTCCGCTTTCGCGAAAGCGGAATTGATAAAAAAGACTTGAAAAGCCAAAATATCTATTCTTAATAATTAAACCTTCTTTTAAAGTAGGCTCTTATGTTATAATATTCCTAATTTGATAGTGGCATAGAAGTCAAAAAGGGCATTTATCTCATATTTGTTTTAAATTGTCTTTTAGGACTTTTATCACATATTATGAATAAGAAATTACTTTTAGGTGCTGTTGCTATTCTTTTGCTGTGCAGCCACGATATGTTCTTGAAATTAGATAACTACTTTCTTGAGCCAGAAACGCCAGCAGTTATAGAATTAGTAAATGGGACTTTTGAAAACAGTGAAAACACCATCGATCGTAATAGAATGCTGGATGTGAGCCTGGTAGGAAACGGTCAACGTACTGAGGTAGATTCTACGCAATGGTATGAAAAAGACTTGAGTACCTATTTAGATTTTACGACAGGAAAATCTGGAACTTGGATTGCTGGAGTTTCTACGGCGCCTAGAAACATAGAAATGGAAGCCGATCGTTTTAACAATTATCTGGATCACGATGGAGTTGTAGACATGCTTCAATATCGTAAAGATAACAATGAGCTGGATCAAGATGCTGTAGAGAAATATTCTAAACATGTGAAGACTATTTTTCAAGTGGGAAATGATAGGAGCGAGGACTGGAAAACAGTTATGGGTTACCCTATTGAATTTGTGCCCTTAGAAAATCCTTATGAGATCCATGCAGGTCATGATCTTGAAGTACGTTTGCTACTGAGAGGAAAACCTCTTAAAAATCAGCTGGTTCTTATAGGTAATAAAGAAGACCATCAACACGCCGCAAATGGAGCACATTCTCATGACGATGGTGAAGAGCATTCACATGATGATAATGAAGGAAAAGAACATTCTCACGACGATTTAAAAGAAGTACGTACAGATGAGAATGGGGTCGTGAAATTTAATCTAGATTCTAGCGGAGTATGGTTTCTTAAAACCATTCATATGGAAAAGTCGACTATAGAAGGGCTCACTCATGAGTCCAATTGGGCAACACTTACGTTTCAAGTAGGATCTGGCGATCATAGCCACGATAATACAAACCACAGTCATGACACTGCAAACCATGATCATCACGATCATGAAGAAGGTGGTATTCCTTCTTATGTGTTTTGGATTGGGAGTTTTATTCTCGTAGGAATTCTTTTCTTTTTGTTTAATAGGAAAAAATAAGATGTTTAAGAATCCTAAACTATTACTTTCACTTGGTTTATTTTTTATTCCTGTAGTTGTTTTTGCTCATGATGTAAGTTCAGGAGATCAAGAAATACTCAACAACGGCGGTTTGCTTTCTTATATATGGGTAGGAGCCAAACACATGGTTACTGGTTACGATCATTTGCTATTTCTTACTGGAGTCATTTTCTTTTTGAAGAGCATAAAGGATATTTTAAAGTTCATTACCGTATTTACCATAGGCCATAGTATTATGCTTATAGGAGCTACTTTTATGAAAATTCAGGTAAATGAATATATCATAGATGCAATCATAGGTTTAAGTGTGCTGTACAAAGGATTTGAGAACTTGAAAGGTTTTGAAACCTACTTTAAGGTAAAAGCACCTAATTTGTTTTTAATGGTATTTCTTTTTGGATTGATTCATGGGATGGGACTTTCAACAAGATTACAATCTTTTGATATGGGAACTGATCAAGTTCTTTTAAAAATTTTGAGTTTTAATCTAGGAGTAGAATTAGGTCAGATTACAGCTTTAATACCTATTGTTTTATTAATTAGATTATGGAAGAAAAAAAGTAGTTATCAAGCTTTTTATAAAGCCTGTAATATCTACTTAATCATTGCTGGTGTGTTACTGTTTCTATATCAAATGGCAGGATACTATAATATTCTTTAGGAGCTATTAAATTTATATAGCCTTAAAATGGAACAAAAAAAACCGCTATTTAGCGGTTTTTAAATTAGGGGAAAGGAAAAAATTTTTAGTTGCTCTTCATGTTGTTTTGTAAATCTGCAGCTGTTTTATCTGCAGTAGCTTTTGCTTTTGCTGCAGCATTATCTACCGCATTGCCAGCTTTATCCATTCCTTCTTTTGCCGCATTTTTAATATTTTCTCCGGCATCTTTCATTGCTTCCATTCCGTCCTTTGCAGCTCCTTCTACGGCATTTGCTCCTTCTTTTGCACCGTCTTTGATATTTTCAATGCCCTCGTTTGCGGCGTCCTTAATATCTTTTCCTGCCTCATTTATTGCTTCGCCAGCTTCTTTAGCGCCATCTTTAATGTTTTCAACACCTTCATTTGCAGCATCTTTTAAATCGCCAGCAGCATCGTTTATAGATTCTCCAGCTTCTTCAATGCCAGCTTTGGCTTCATCCATTCCTTCTTCTACTTCTCTACAACTTGTAGTGAAGATTAATCCTAGAGCAAAAACTCCAACTAATAATTTTTTCATGGTTAATTTGTTTAATTATGTTGCAAATTTATTTTTAGAACCTAACAAGTATAATTAAGATGTTTATTTTTATTTTAAATCGTTTAAATGTTCTTTTTTAACGTTCAACACCTTGATTAGATGAAGTTTTAGAATCGATGTATTTGCGTATCTGTTTGTAAACAAACTGATTAGTTTTTACTCGATATAAAGAAAGTGCACATACCGTACTTACAAACAATAAAGCTCCTAAAACTGCTTGATATGGGTTTAAGGTTTTACCTATTATTTGATGTAACCCCATGCCGGTAATGCTACCATAAATTATTACAAAATGAATCACATAAATAGAAAGCGTTTTTTGCCCTATTTTTAATATTAATGTTTGTTTTAAATATCGTTCAAATAAGTAAAAGAGACCTAGTAAGATCAGCACATTGCCCAGACGTGTAAATAAATAATTATAATAAGCGACCTTTTTAAGCAATTCAAAATCAGTTTGTAAATATATATAGTTAAATAACCATGAAGATTTCCATACAAATGCTGTTCCTATCACAATAAGTCCAGTAATTAATGCAATTTTAAATCTAGGTTTTTCTAAGAATCCATAAAATAATGTTGCTATAAAAGCTCCATAAGCGGTATATCCAAACCAAGGAATAATGGTAAAAACAGAGCCATTAGATTTAGTAAAATAATTAGCTATAAATAAAGGCGTGTCATTAAGATCTAATGATCGATATAAAGGTTCACATAAAAATACAGTGCTAGCTAGACAAAACATTATTAAAGAAAATACTGCAGACTTTTTAAAAGTAGCTAAATATAAAAGGACTGTTATTAGAAGCGATAAACCTATACATTGTAAAACATCTACAATTAAAAAATAATCTTTAAAAACACCTTTGAACCAATCAAAAACTGGAGCCCGCAAAGTATACCCTATAGCGATAAGCATTAATCCTCTAGTAATACCTTTTTTTATGCGCAGATTGCTTGTTCCATTCTTCTTTGAGCGCATCAGGAGATAGGTGAAAATAATTCCAGAAATGGTATAGAAAGTAGGTGCAGTTATACCTCTAAAATATTTCCATACTTGAAAAATTATGTTACTCTCATCACGATATTCAACAGCCAGTAATGTATCTACAAAATGACCTTGTAGCATCATTATTATAGCAAATGCTCTAACAGCATCTATAAAGAAAAGTCGGTTGGGTTTCAATAAAAAAATACTTAAGCTGCAAAACTACGGTATTAATTTGTTTATAGGTTTTTCAATAGTGGTAGCTATTAAAATTTTTAGATGATCACATGTCAATTATGACAAGCACTTTCAACCTCTATAAAACAAAAAAGCCTCTCCTATTCGGAAAAGCTTCTCAAAAAGTGTCTATCGACACCTTCTCAAGTCCTCAAATGTCTTAGAGGACACACAACTTGAATTGCATACTTAAAAAAGTATAGCGGTCTGGACGAGACTCGAACTCGCGACCTCCTGCGTGACAGGCAGGCATTCTAACCAACTGAACTACCAGACCGTGTTCTTATAGAACGACACTAATACATTTCTGCGTTAGCGGATGCAAATATACTTTTCATTTAGGAACTGACAAGAGTTTTTTAATTTTTTTTCAAAAAAAAACGAATATTTTTTAATCAGTTGCTGGAGCTATTATTTATCTATTAACAAATATGATTATAACAATATGAAAATGAAATATATAAGTTATGATTGTGTTTCAATAAGAGTTTTTGGGACGTATTGATTTTTTTTCTTGAAAGCTATTTCTTTAAGAGTATCTATATTTGATTCATGATTCAACTTTTTGCAACAGATATAGACGGGACACTTCTAGATGAGAATCGATTTTTGTCACAACGCACGATCAATACCTTAAAAGGATTAACCATACCTAAAATTCTGATTTCTGCTCGCATGCCTCAAGCGATGTATTATTTACAAGACGCGATAGACATTCTTGGAGATCCTATAATTTGTTACAACGGTGCCTTAGTTTTACATGGTGATGAGGTTCTTTTTGAACTAGGTATTCCTTTTGAAGAAGTGCAAGCGCTTGCAGCTATAGGTGAACAGCATGGACTTCATGTAGCTTTTTATCGCAATGAAGAATGGTTTGTTCCTGCTTTGGACCATTGGGCAAATAGAGAGATCAATAACACTAGAGTCCATCCTACGGTGCAATCTACTGCTGTGACCTTAGATTATCTAAAAGAAACATCAGATAAGGGAAACACGCATAAAGTGATGTTCATGGGTGATGAAGATGGAATGGATCTCGCTTTCGCGAAAGCGGAAAAAGAACTCACCTCAAAAGTACATTTATACAGATCTAAAAATACGTACACAGAAATCACGCCTAAAGAAACTTCAAAAGAAGTCGCACTCAGGAAATTGCTTGAATTAAGGTTTCCTGATGTAGCAATGAAAAATGTAGTGGCCTTTGGCGATAATTATAACGATACTGATATGTTGAAAGCTGTAGGTTATGGAGTCGCTGTGGAAAACGGAAGAGACGAAGTTAAAAAAGCAGCCTCTTTTATTACCGCACATCATAAAAAAGATGGTGTAGCGATCTGGTTAGAACAAAATGCATAAAAAAAAGGCAGCCCTAATTAAAGGAGCCGCCTTCTTCAAATATTTTAGTTATTAATCGATTTTGATAATGTCTGTTTGTTGTAGGCCTGAAATGCTCATTACCTCATCATAATTTGTCACATCCAAAGTGCTGGATTGTAACTCCACTGGGAGCATAACAATTCTAAGAGTTTGATTAGAAATATCGCCTGGCGCAAGCTGACTTAAATGTGTACTTGCCGGTGCATCAATGAAAATGCGTGCGTCTCCATTAGTCGCATCATAGTTGTATTGAAACTCACCGAAGTTAGTGTAAATGGTCTGTGGTAATAATCTCCACACATCAACAAGTCCACCATTATTTCCTGGTACTTGATCCCAAAGAATATAAACTAAAGTCATATCATCAGGGAAAACAGTAATATTTGCTGGGTAATCTATAAGTACTTCATAATCTGGAGCAAAAAAATCTACCGTTGATTCAAATGATTGTGCAACGATATTAACTCCATCGGCGCCGTTTGCACCATCAAAGCCATCAAATCCTGGAGGTCCTTGAGGTCCTTCACAAGCAGTTAGTGTAATAGCTAGAGCAAAAA
>CAZBCH010000238.1:0-1720 GCA_964490235.1 uncultured Flavobacteriaceae bacterium
AATAATCGTTAGTTACACCTGTAATTTTAGTATCAAAACCATTCAAAGAAGCCGTTTGCATTAAGTCCATTGCTTTACCTTCGGCAAAACCTTCTTTAATATCTAGTAATACTACTTCGCTTGCAAAATCTTTGATTGCAATATACTCTGCACAACTAGCGCCTACTGCGCCTGCTCCTACTACGGTAACTTTCATGTTATTATCTTTTAAATTTGAGTGTTAATTAAGGTCCTTTAAGACTTGCTCAAAAATAAACAAAAGGTACCTTATAACAAGGTAAAGACTTCTTAAAACTAAGAACAACTAGTTCCTCTTAAATTTGGGAGAATTAGATTCTAAAAAATAAAGACGCACTAGCTGTACTGAACTCACCAAAGGTGTAGTCTGCACTTAAATTAAATGCACCTAAAGTAAGTTTTGCACCTATTGTTCCTAAAATGCCACTTACATCTGTCTGGACTGAGAATGGATCTTCAACAGTTGCAGCTACTGGAAAAATAACAGTATTTGAGTTAAAAGTGTATGTCCCTAATAAATCGGTTTGAGTAGTACCAAAAGTATAATTTACACCACCATAAAAATTAAGTGTTTTTCTGTTAGTTCCAACGATTGCAGATAAATTATAACTATCAATTTTTGTTTCTATAGACTGATTTGTTCCATCCACTACAGCACCATCTTCAAAATCATATGAAGCGTTAAGTCTTGTAAATCCTCCTAATAAAGAAATATTGAGTGGGAAACCGTTATCTCCTTTAGATAATAACTTTGAAATTTCCCATTGTAATCCTAGCCCGTATAAATCAGTCTTTGCTTCATCTATAGTCACTTCAGGAATGATACGGCCCTTGACCTCTAATCCAGCTCCTATTCCTACACCTACCTGAAGAAAAGCTGTAGGTATAATATCAAGTCCTTCATTTCCTATACCATTAGGTAAATTTATGATGTCCTCTTGTAACAAAAACCCAGTTGTCGCCTCTCTACTTCTTATGATTAATTGCTGATTCATAGCGTTTTCACCTAAAGCTGTCGCAACAGACCTAGGATTTGTACTACCGTCTCCAAAAAGAACCTCAATATTTGCAGGAGGATTGTTAGTATTATCGTAACTATCTTGTATGAGGTCTTCATATTCCTCTGGATCTAATAGAAAAGATTTCCTATCATCGGGAGCAAATGTGGCTTGAGCTTTTAATTGTATTTTAAATTTTCCAGGCGATAGCACTCTCGCATCATCGTACCATCCAGAACCCAAATTATAGCTAAAAGATTCTGCTGCTGGTGCCATGTAGGAATTTGAAAATCTTTCTCCAGCTTCGACTCCTGCTGCTAATATATCTGAGAAACCATTTTGACCATTCATTAGATGACCACTTACAGCCATAACAATTAATAAAATTACCTTTTTCATAACATGATTTTTTGAGTTCTTATAAACGCAAATTTATGTAATTAGGATTTTACCAATAGAAGAGATACATATGATTAGATAAAATTACTCATTAAAAAAGCCTTTGAAAAATCAAAGGCTTTTTTTTTAAACAGTCATTTTTAATTATGCATCAATATTAGCATAAATGGCGTTTTTCTCAATGAATTCTCTACGTGGCGGCACTTCATCACCCATCAACATAGAGAATACGCGATCTGCTTCCGCTGGACTTTCAATACTTATCTGTCTCAAAGTTCTAAATTCTGGATTCATAGTTGTATCCC
>CAZBCH010000239.1:0-1711 GCA_964490235.1 uncultured Flavobacteriaceae bacterium
TATTTTAAATCTAATGATTGAATTTAATTACCAGAATAATTTTGAGCCATTAGGTGATCTAGAATATAGCAATTGGTTGAATGCAGTTGCTACCTCTGAGGATAAAACTATTGGAAATTTATCCTATGTTTTCTGCTCTGATGATTTTCTTCTAGAGATCAATCAGTCTTATTTGAATCATGATACCTATACTGATATTATTACTTTCGATTATAATGAAGATGGATTACTTAATGGTGAGATTTATATCAGTACGGATCGTGTTGTAGAAAACGCGTTACGCTTTCGCGAAAGCGAGACAGACGAACTTCATCGTGTAATGGTTCATGGATTGTTGCATTTATGTGGCTATCCTGATAAAACGGATGAGGAAAAGGATGTAATGCGCAAGCTGGAAAACGAAAAAATAAAGATGTTTCACGTGAAACAATAGACTATGTTTAGTAGAGAATATGATGTTATAGTAGTAGGAGCAGGTCACGCAGGTAGTGAAGCTGCAGCTGTTTCTGCAAATATGGGAGCAAGTACATTGTTAGTCACCATGAATCTTGAAACAATCGGTCAGATGTCATGTAATCCTGCCATGGGTGGTATTGCAAAGGGTCAGATTGTTCGTGAAATTGATGCTCTAGGTGGATTAAGTGGTATTGTGTCAGATAAAAGTGCAATCCAATTTAAAATGCTTAATCTGTCTAAAGGCCCAGCTATGTGGTCGCCAAGAACTCAAAATGATCGTATGCGCTTTTCAGAAGAATGGCGTATGCAGTTGGAGGCAATCCCATTGTTAGATTTCTATCAAGAAATGGTTGTTGGTTTGATTGTAGAAGGTGGTAAGGTAGTAGGAGTAAAATCATCCTTAGGTATTGAAATACGTGCTAAAGCTGTTGTATTAACTAACGGAACATTTTTAAATGGCTTAATTCACATAGGTGATAAAAATTTTGGAGGTGGCCGTGCAGGTGAAAGAGCATCAACAGGCATTACCGGTCAATTAGTAGATCTAGGTTTTGAGTCAGGAAGAATGAAAACAGGAACGCCGCCTAGAGTAGATGGTAGATCTTTAGATTATACTAAAATGATACCACAGCCTGGTGATGTAAATACCTCTAAATTTAGTTATAGCAACTTAACGACTAACCTCAAACATCAAAGAGATTGTCATATGACTTATACTAGTCCAGAGGTTCATGATCTGTTACGTGAAGGGTTTGATCGATCTCCTATGTTTAACGGTAGAATAAAATCTATAGGTCCTAGATATTGTCCAAGTATTGAAGATAAGATTGACCGTTTTGTAGATAAAGACAGACACCAAATTTTTGTAGAACCTGAAGGATGGCAAACCTGTGAGGTTTACGTAAATGGTTTTAGTACTTCATTACCAGAAGATGTTCAATTTAAGGCGTTGAAATCTGTTGAAGGTTTTGAAAATGTTAAGTTCTTCAGACCTGGTTATGCGATTGAATACGATTATTTCCCGCCTACACAATTAAAGCATACATTAGAAACTAAGCTGGTTGATAACCTTTATTTTGCTGGTCAGATTAATGGAACTACTGGTTATGAAGAAGCCGCGTCTCAAGGTTTAATGGCTGGAATAAATGCGGTAAGAAAAATACGTGAAGAAGAAGCTTTTATTCTTAAACGAGATGAGGCTTATATAGGCGTTCTTGTTGATGATTTGATCACAAAAGGTACTGAAGAACCTTAT
>CAZBCH010000240.1:0-1898 GCA_964490235.1 uncultured Flavobacteriaceae bacterium
ACTATAGCTACAGGCTAGTTGAATCAAGAAGGGACTCTAACGGGAAAGTAAAACAACATACTCTCCTTAATCTAGGTGCACATTACAATATTGTTGCAGAGACAGATCATCCTCTTCTATCTCAAAGAATTGAAAATATTATTATCGGCCAACAATCGTTACTGCCACTAACTGACGATCTAGAAACAGAAGCTCAAAGGATTGCTAATCTGGTGATAAAAAAACATGCAAAACCTCTTGTATATGACAATAAAGAAAATCAAGGACAATACACAGAAGTTGATATCAGTACAATAGAAAATAGTGACGTAAAAACAGTAGGAAGTGAGCATCTGGCTTACGAAACAGCTAAAAAAATTAACCTGACGGAGATTTTATCAGAGTGTGGACTATCAGAGAAAGAAATTAATAGCGCTATGGCTACAATAATAGGTAGGTTAATAGCACCAGGAAGCGAGGTTTCTACAGTCAATTATTTAAGGAATAACAGTGCACTCGATGAAATATTAGATACCGATTTTAGTAATTTACATAAAGATAGGCTGTATAAAATATCTGACCTGTTACTCAAGCATCAAAAAGAAATAGAGCAGAAATTATATGCTAAGGAAAAAGACCTATTCGCTCTATCTGAAATAGTCACATTATATGATCTAACTAATACCTATTTAGAAGGTGAATCAAAGGCCAATGATTATGGAGCATATGGCCATTCAAAAGAGAAACGCAGGGACTGTAAATTAGTAACCCTTGCGCTAGTTTTAGACGGCTCAGGCTTTCCAAAAAAAAGTCATATCTTCAAGGGAAATATAGCAGAAGCTGGGACTCTACAATCAATGCTTGAGAAAATAAGCAACAAAAAAGCAGTAATAGTTATGGATGCAGGCATTGCCACAGAAGATAACATAACATGGCTTAATGATAATGATTATAAATATTTAGTAATTAGCAGAAAAAGAAATCAATCATTACCTGATATAGAAGGTGTAATAGTCAAAGATGATCCAGATAATCAAATCACTACTTTCCTATTAAAAAACGATAAAGAGGCTGAATTATACTGCCATTCAGAAGGCGTAGAAAAACGCTCTAGTAAAATATTAGAAAAGTATGTTAATCGTTTTGAAGATGAGCTACAAAAAATAGCCAATGGTTTAGAGAAAAAAACTGGAACTAAAAAATATGATAAAATACTCGAAAGAATAGGCAGAATCAAAGAAAAATACAGCAAGGTTGCAAGCAGGTTTGATATTAAAATTACAGCTGATGATAAGAAAGAAAAAGCAGTTGCAATAGCTTGGGAGGATATAGCTGAGAAACAATCCAAGACACCAGGCATATACTGTATTAGAACCAATCAAACTGAACTTAATAATCAGCAGATATGGAATACTTATCGTATGCTAAACGACATTGAAGAGGCATTTAGAACTCTTAAAACAGATCTTGGTTTACGGCCAATTTATCACCAAAAAACTAATAGAATTAGCGGCCATATATTTATATCTGTTTTGGCCTATCACATATTACATTCAGTGCGTTATCAACTGAAACTTAGTAATATTAATGATAGCTGGCAAACTATTATGTCTAAGCTTAGTACCCATTACCGTATTACAACCTCCCTGCAACAAAAAGATGCTAAACCTATTCACATTAGAAAATCTACTAGGGCTAATCCAGAGCAACTAAGTATTTATCGCGCCTGTAATGTACCCTCTACTATTCTGCAAACCACAATTACAGCATACTAAAATATTGATTAAGTTGTAGTGACCTACGGAGGGTACATAACCTTCTGTATCCCTCATGTACTTGGGCTTTTCTATTTTTGCATTTGCCAACTTGGGTTAAGCAACTTTTTGCAAAGTTGCGTGCGTCCCTGCGGGCGGCTCCTA
>CAZBCH010000241.1:0-25151 GCA_964490235.1 uncultured Flavobacteriaceae bacterium
AAAATAAGCATTTTGATGACCGGTTTCTTTGAACATGCGATCTAATTCTGCTTGCATCTTTTCCCATATCGCATAGCCGTATGGCTTAATAACCATACAACCTCTAACAGCGCTATTCTCAGCTAAATCTGCTTGAACTACTAATTCATTATACCATTTTGAATAATCCTCACTCCTACTTGTTAGGTTTTTGCCCATAATTATGTGTTTGGCATAAAACTTGCTCCTTTCTAGTAACTTTGTTAAATGCTTTTAATGCTTGACAAAACTACTTATTTTTATCAAACGCTATCAAATAAAATCGTCATGAAAAACATAAAACTACAAAACTCTCTAATTTATAAGTTTTTAGCAATGCTTGTTATTGCATTAATCACGGTTTCATGTGGTTCATATCAAAGTGTTTCTTATAATGATGGTATTTACGGAAGTGATGAGAACGATAACTCATATTCACAAACCGAACAGAAAACAGATGAAGTGCTTTATGAAGATGGTTCGTCAGCTTATTATGAATCCTTATTTAGACAAGGTGCAGAAAGTCATGGAAACAACTTTCAGCAAGAAGAAATATTTACAGATATTGACTCTTATTCTTCAACCAGCTACGATCAAGCTGATCCAGATTATACGGCAAGCTATGGTGGTGGAGAACCTGGATGGGGCACTAATCCATCAGAGATAACTATAAACTATATTGATAGCGGATGGGGATGGGGATGGAATAATCCATATGCGTGGAATGCTGGCTGGGGCTGGAATAGAGGTTTCGGTTGGGGCGGTAGCTTCGGCTGGGGCTGGAATAGACCATTAGGTTGGGGCGCCTTTGGCTGGAATAATGGTTTTGGCTGGGGCGGTGGCTTTGGTTGGAATGCAGGATGGGGATGGAATCATCCATATGCATGGAATGCAGGTTGGGGATGGAATGGCGTTTATGGCTGGAACAATGGATGGGGATGGAATAATCGCTTTATAGGTAACAATATTAGAGGTTACTCTTATCAAAACACAGGCAGAAGTGCTAGAGGTGGCGCACTGTCCTATAATAATAGAGGTAGAGCTTTAAATAACAGCAGAAGTTCTTTGTATGGTAGAAATAATACTATTAATAGCAGATCTTCAGCAACTAATAGTAGATCCTCTACAAGGGTCAGATCCACAAATCCGAGATCTAGTAGAAGTGCTACTACTCGCAGATCATCTTCAAACAGATCTTCTGGTACAATGAGATCTTCAAGATCATCGAATCGTTCTTCTGGAACTATGAGGTCTTCCAGATCATCGTCAAGTAGGTCTTCTGGAACAATGCGTTCTTCTAGATCTTCAGGTCGTTCTTCTGGTACAATGAGGTCAAGTAGTTCTAGTTCAAGATCATCAGGGTCTAGTAGATCATCATCTGGAAGATCTTCAGGGAGAAGAGGATAATATTCAATAAAACTTATCTAAAATGAAAAAGATTTTAATTTTAAGCGTGCTACTTGCTGGTGCGCTTTTTAGTAACGCTCAATCGGTAGCAGACGGATTATTATACAGTGGTCAGGATTTACAAGGAACCGCGCGCTATAGAGGTTTGAGTGGTGCCTTTGGAGCATTAGGAGGCGATTTAAGTGCCATAGGTTCTAATCCAGCGAGCTCTGTGGTATTTGCAAATAATTACGCTGGAATATCGTTAGCATTTACCGGAAGTGATAATGATACTAACTATTTTGGCAATTCAGAAAAAACTTCTGTAAATGATATAAATCTTAATCAAGCAGGTGGAGTTTTGGTCTTTAAAAGTGCAGATAATAGAAAACTTTCAAAATTTGCCCTAAGTCTTAATTACGATTTAAATAGAAATTTTGATAATTTTATAAATGCTCGAGGTACTAGCGACGTTTCAGTATCACAGTATTTTCTCAACAATGCAAATGGTATAGCACTAGATAATTTTGTTGTGAGACCTGGAGAGACCGTAGGTAGCCTTTATCAATTTTTAGGACAGGATTTTGGTTTTGGAGCACAACAAGGTTTTTTGGGTTATGAATCTTTTCTCATAGATTCTACTGACGAAAGTGACATTGATAACACCAGCTATGTAAGTAACACAGGAACTGGTAGTTTTAATCAAGATTACTTTGTAGATACCAGCGGCTACAATAGTAAAATAAGTTTTAATGGTGCCTTAGAAATAGATAGCAAGTGGAGCCTAGGTATCAATCTCAATTCTCATGTAATTAGTTTAGAAAGATTTACCAGCATCCAAGAGAACAATTCTAATACTGATGCAACTATAAATAATGTTAGGTTCAATAATTCTTTATTTACTGACGCAAATGGTTTCTCATTTCAGCTAGGTCTTATAGGTAAACTAACTAATAGTTTAAGAGTAGGTGCCACATATGAATCGCCTACTTGGTACACTGTAGAAGAATCTCAAATTCAAGAGATTGCTACTTCAGGAACAAATGGGACCAGTGCAGTTGTAAGACCTGAAATCCTTAATATATTTGAACCTTATAGATTACGGTCTCCAGGAAGTGTTACTGGTAGCCTAGCTTACATTTTTGGTAAAAGAGGTTTAATAAGTGTAGACTACAGTTCTCGTGATTATTCCCAACTCAGGTTTAATCCTGACAATAACAGTCTTTTTAGGGATAACAATAGCTTTGCAGGTGAAAATTTACAACGTGCAGCTTCTATTAGATTAGGCGGAGAATATAGAATTAAAAATTGGACACTTAGAGGTGGTTATCGTCTAGAAGAGTCACCATATGAGAATGAATCAATAATGGGCGATTTGAATGGCTACAGTTTAGGAATAGGCTATACATGGGGAAAAACAATCTTAGACATTTCGTACGATAGATCAGAAAGAGATTACTCTCAACAACTATTTGATACTGGATTAAATACTCTTGCTGGAGTTCAAAACACCATCGATAATATCGTATTTACAATAGGTTTTAATCTATAAAAAAAATAGAGTATCGCTTTCGCGAAAGCGAGATGAAAACAACCACCTATAAACAGGTGGTTTCTTTTTTAAATATATTAAGCTGACCTCGATCGAATTATTTGAAAACGAAGTCAAAACCTTTCTAGAAATTGAACGTACACTATTAATCATATCAAAAGATTGATAGAGAAATTACTTCAACACGATAAAGCTCAAAAGAATAATTTCTTTTGAGCTTTAATTTTATAACAAACTGTTATTTCAAAAAGTTAATCCTAATGCTATCTTTTCATAGCAAAGTGACCGGTAGCTTCTCTTTGCTGACCGTCAAATGCATATTCAATTTTAAACCAATAATCACTACTAGGAAGTGGCTGCCCATTATACGTACCATCCCAACCTATTCCATCAGTGGCAAGTTGTTTAATTAGTTTACCATATCTATCAAAGATATATAATTTTGTTCCTGGTAGCAGGTTACCACCTATAATATTCCATGTATCGTGAATCCCATCTCCATTAGGTGTGAAGTAATCTGGATAACCAAAAACAAATATATCCACAACTATCTCCCCACAACCGCTGCGCTCTGCGATGGTAACTGTATGAGGTCCCGGAGAAACATCATTAAAAATTCCAGAATTAACATATGGCCCGTCATCCAGACGGTACCAGTATTGATCAAGACCTTCAGCAGTAACAATTACTTGATGATCTTTATCAAATGGATCTGTAGTAATATCAATATCGTATACATCTGGCACACTAGAAACTCTAACATTAGTGGCTGCGGTATTTTCACAACCAGTAGAATTTCTTGTTGCAATTACCTCATAATCGCCTCCTTCTATAACATCAATGGAAGCAGTAGACGCCGCAATCATAGCTCCATTCCTACTCCAGTCAAAAGTAAAATCAGTATCATTTAAACCAGTATCAAGAGTAACTGGACCATTTACTAGGTTACCGTTCTCATCTAAACATAGTATATATTGATCTAATAATGACGGTGATGGTAACGGATTAATAATTAAATCTAAGGTCGTAAAACTGAAGCAGTCTGTATTATCATCATCTACTCTTACTATTAAAGTGGTATCAGTATTGTAATCAAAATTACCTGTTATACCATTCACTTCACTATCTGCGTCAGATTGACTTAAATAATAGACAACAGTAGAACCAGTTTGACCAGCAGTTACCTCAACATCTGCTTGACTTACATCTACAGTTGCATTACCATTACCGTCGTCACATGCCTCAAGCGGCGTAGGAACTACTGCTAGAGGCGCTCCTACAGAATCAATCACAAACTCACCTGTAGAAAAACAACCTGAACCAGTAAATTCTAATCTATAATAAATGGTTTGCATCGCGCTTGTATTTTCATAAGATACTGTATCAAGCGGATTAGCATCAGATAATGCATTTGCTTGAGAATCGTGATATGTAATCACTATTCCTGACTGACCGTTCAAAATTTGATTATCAAGATCGCCAAAAGTAAACGCTGCTGAGCCATCACCATCTTCATCGCATTCTTCAATTGTGAAAGGAGTGATAATAGAAGGCACTGGATCGACAATTAAATCAAAAGTCGTTGTATTCACACAAGTCGTCAAATTATTTTGTACCGTAACGGTGATCGTTTCTGGACTACCGGTATTAGTATATGGTGAAGTAATTACACCTGATGCATTGCTGTATTCAATAGTGTATTCTGTAGGATCGAGCCCGTTCAATATAGTAACATCATTTTGGGTCAAATCAAAAGATTCTACTCCATCACCACTTGGGTCGTCGCATAGAAAAATATCTGCAGCCGCACTTATTCTAGGCAATTCATTTACAATAAGCTCAAATGAAGTAAAGTCAACACAATCAGGATTTAATGTGTTTTCTATCCTTGCAAAAACAGTTTCCGGAGATGCAGCATTTGTATATGAAGTTGTTGATAAAGGATTGTTTCCCGAGATCGCATCAGTTTGTGAAGCATAATAACTTACTGAAAATACGGATGGATCTTGACCTAGTAATATTTGAGCATCGTTATCACCTAAGATAAAATCTTCAAATCCATCGTTGCTAATATCGTCACAAACTATTACGTCTGCAATTGGATTTGCAACTGGTGTAGCACTCATAATTAGATCAAATGAGTCTGTGGTATAACAGTCTGTAGCATTTATATTCTCAACTCTAACAAATATAGTTACTGCTCCAGTAGAAGAAGCAGCAGTATACATGGAAGTATTACTTATATCATTTGTTCTAGCATCAGCATCTGATTGTGACGTATAAAATGTCACATTATTGTCTGCTGGAATTTGTGATGCAAGAATTCCTGATAATTGAGTAGTAAGATCAAATTGCTCAATTCCATCATTCATATCGTCACAAGCGATAAGATCACCTACTGGATTAGCTATTCCTCTTCTATTTACAATTAAGTCAAAAGAAGTAGTTGAAGAGCACATTAATGAACCATTATCCGTGATACGAGCAAAAATAGTTTGTGGATTACTTATATTTTGATATCCTGTTGAATTTAAAGGTGCAGCACCACTAATAGCATCTGCTTGAGTTAAGTGATAGGTTACCGTTGCAGTTTGACCATTTAAGATCGCTACATCTTGAGTACTCAAAACAAAAATCTCTTCTCCATCATTGGTAACATCATCGCAAGTTTCCATATTAGCAACAGCATTTGCTGTAGGGATTATTGCAGCTGTAATATTAAATGGATTAATAGAATTACATCCAGGGTCTGTCGTACTAACAATTCTCACATAAATAGTTACGGTTCCAGCAGGTACATCAAACATCGTAGGGTTTAAAATAGGATTTGTTTGATTTTGAGCATCTGTCAAACTAGTATAAAATTCTAAAGTAAAACTAGAAGAACCACCACTACCTCCAGAACTTAAAGCAGCAGAAACATATGCCGGCAAATCAAAATTTGAAATTGCTCCACATTGCTCAAAATCAGGTATGTTTAAATTATTAAAATCAATTACATCTACAATAAAACTGTCCACAACAATACAATTCGTCGTTGTATTAGTAATTGCTGAAAATACCGTCATAGGAGGCATCACAATTGGGAACATAGTAGCGTTTGTAATCGCTCCTACACTATTCTCTGCATCACTTTGTGAGTTATGATATGTCACAGTATGATCTGCACTTGACAAGCCGTTCAAAATTACCGAGTCATTTTGAGTAAGATCAACCGTTGTTGAACCTGTCGTATCACATAAAACAATATCTTCTGGTGCTGCAGATAAAATCTCTGGAGTAACGTCTATACATACTTGTTCTGTATAGGTACAACCATGATTATCTGTCATTTCATAAGTATAACAGTTTTGTCCAGCTGCTGTAGGAGTTACAGTAATTGTATTACCAGTCGTATTTGTGATGTCTGGACTGGCTTGCCATGCCTCCGTAACAATTACAGGTGTAAAGGAAAGGTCAGATGGTATAATTGCAGGGTTAAAATCCAAGCCCCAGAAAAATATATAGCCATCATCACTCGATAAATTGTCAGTAATAGTCAGACACCATTGTCCGTTTAACGAACTACCTATGAAAGTGGAAAACGGATCCTCTGGTAAATAGCTTCCAGCAGGAAGTGTCATTGCTGTTGTAGCCGTCAATTCCTGAACTATTGTACGAGCCGATGACTCATCAAAAACATAGTCAAATCCCGTTCCTGGTCCTGGACCTGGATCTATAGGAATACCAAAAAACCTATTGCCTCCAGGGTTTGGATTAGACAGCAACGTTACAGATGTACCATTTGGAGCAGTGATAATAATTTCAAGATCGTTAATCCAACTGTGTTCCATATTCATAAATATATTAACTAAATCTGAACCACTTGTGATTGTCTGCCCTAGAGGAAATTGATCTACGTCTATACAAGTTTGATAACTAACACCATTACCATCTGGTAGAAAAGTTTGACCAGTAATGGGTGGTGAGATTGGTATTACAAATTCTTGAGTAGTAACAGCTCCTGTTAAAGTAGTTGATTCTCCAAAGCAAATTTGCGACTCAGCAGCCGATGTGCCTGTAAAATCTGGGTCGCTAGAGACTTGTACTATTAAATCAACTAGTTCTCTATCAGAGCATCCATTGGCATCAGTAACAACAAACCTAGTTTGATAGATACCTGAGTCTATATAAGTTTCTGTCTGAATTTGTCCTGCATTTAGTCCGTTCCCGTTTGCAAGATCCCATTCATAAGTTGCTCCAGTCCCATCGATTCCAAAAGTTGCCTGACCATCAAAAGTTACTGTATCTCCTTGACAAATTCTAAGAATTCCATCTGGACTTATCGCTGGTGTTGTGGTAATATTGGTGGTAATCGATTGACAAGGATCAAAACAACTTCTCGCTGCTCTCCATCCGCTAGCTGTACCTGATCCGTTAGAAACAAATCTTACCGTAAGACATCCTGTAGGATTAGTAGCACTCGCTTCAAATAACCCTGCAGGCATGGTCGTATTTGTTATAGTTCCTAATACCGGAGAAGTAGTGGAATCACCATCATAAATAGTTAAAACATCTCCTGCTAAAATATTAACCTGTAAAAAATTAAGTTGCATTCTATCTGTATCAATTGCAGGACACAATACAGATATATTATCTTCATTGTTTTGATAATTTGCTCCTCCTTGACTATCATTGAATGCAGCAGTACCACAACCTACAAATCTAAAGCCATTACCACCATTGGTACCTTCTGGCATATTGATGTTAGTTTGTGCAAACGAGTAATAAGAAAATAGTATTAGCAAAAGAGTGAGAAATCTTTTCATCATTTATAATTTTGGAAATTATGGGCGCTTTTTTTTGTAATTAACAAATATGGTAAAAATTGTTAACTATAGCTTAACGATAATTGCCAAAACTTTACTGTAATTAGTAAGAAATAATGCAATTAAGGCTTTCTATTTGTAAATTTGCAATAAAATTAGCGCTACTTTTAAGAGTAATTCCCGTATGAAAATTGAAGACCTATTAGAAAATATGGAAGATAACGATCACTTATCTTCTAATGAACAAACCCCATTACGTCCTGATGCTTTTGACATGAGCGATGCAGATAAAATCGCTTCTATAAAAAAAGATGTTCATCATATTCTAGAAACTTTAGGAATGGACATGACAGATGACAGCCTTAAGGGAACACCTAATCGTGTTGCAAAAATGTTTGTAAATGAGATATTTGGCGGCTTGCGTCCTGATAGAAAACCGAGTGCCAGTACTTTTGAAAATAAGTATAAATACAATGAGATGCTTGTAGAAAAAGATATTGTAGTTTATTCTACCTGCGAGCATCACTTACTACCTATAGTAGGAAGAGCCCACGTAGCTTATATCTCTAATGGTAGTGTAGTAGGTCTTTCTAAAATGAATCGTATTGTGGACTATTATGCAAAACGACCACAGGTTCAAGAGCGCCTTAATATTCAAATTGTAAGGGAGCTGCAAAAAGTAATGAACACAGAAGATGTAGCTTGTATCATAGATGCAAAACACCTTTGTGTAAATAGCCGTGGCATACGCGATATAGAAAGCAGCACGGTTACGGGAGAATTTGGCGGGAAATTTAAAGATCCAGCCGTAAAGAGAGAATTCTTAGATTATGTTAAAATGGAAACCAAATTTTAAATAATTCTTGAACTTTGAGTAATAATACCTGATCTGCTAGCAGCGTCTCAATTTAAGTATTTAACCGTTATTTTTGAAGAGAATATTTATAGTAATTCCGCTTTCGCGAAAGCGAGATCAACACCATCAACATCACAAATTTTAAGTCATGGCACTTTATCAAAACAATGAATTAAAGATTTACAATTCCATGAACGGTGACAAAGAGGTTTTCAAATCGATTACCGAAGGCCGCATAGGAATGTACGTTTGTGGACCTACGGTTTATAGCAACGTGCATTTAGGAAATTGCCGTACGTTCATCAGTTTTGATATGATTTTTAGGTATTTAAAACACCTAGGATATAAAGTACGTTATGTACGTAACATTACTGACGCAGGGCATTTAACTGATGATGCAGATCAAGGTGAAGACAAAATCTCAAAAAAAGCAAGACTAGAGAAAATCGAACCTATGGAAGTCGTGCAACAGTACACGATCGATTTTCATACGGTGATGAAGCAATTTAACGCGTTTCCGCCTAGTATCGAACCTACTGCAACTGGTCATATTGTTGAGCAAATTGAAATTATCAAAACCATCATTGACAATGGATATGCATATGAGAAAAATGGCTCTATCTACTTTGATGTTTTAAAATTCAATGAAGATCATCATTATGGGAAACTAAGTGGTCGCAATCTGGATGATATGATGGCCAATTCTCGTGAGCTAGCTGCTCAAAGTGATAAATCAAATCCAGCTGACTTTGCTCTTTGGAAAAAAGCAAGTCCAGAACATATTATGCGATGGCCTAGTCCTTGGGGAGATGGTTTCCCGGGATGGCATCTAGAATGTACTGTAATGAGTTCAAAATATCTAGGCGAAACTTTTGATATACACGGCGGTGGAATGGATCTTAAATTCCCACACCATGAGTGTGAGATCGCACAAGGTGAAGCTGCACATGGCCATAGCCCAGTAAACTACTGGATGCATGCTAACATGCTGACTTTAAACGGTCAGAAGATGTCTAAATCTACTGGAAATAGCATTTTACCCAATGAACTTTTTACTGGTAAAAACGATTTTATGCAAAAGGCTTTTAGCCCAAGCGTGGTGCGTTTCTTTATGATGCAAGCGCATTATAGATCTATTCTTGATTTTAGTAATGATGCCATACTTGCTGCCGAAAAAGGTTTTAATCGCCTTACTGAGGCTATGAAGTTAATAGATCAGTTACCTGTTTCTAAAACCTCAACCGTAGATGTGGCAGCCTGGAAAGCAAAATGCTATGCTGCCATGAATGACGATTTTAATACACCTATTCTTGTTGCAGAACTTTTTGACGCGGTGAAAATGATTCACACCATAAATGATGGAAACGCAAGTATCACAAAAGATGATCTAGAGATTCTATCTTCTAGTATGAACGCATTTTTCTATGATATTCTAGGTTTACAAAATACTCAAGAAGAAACTGGTGGATCTTTAAATAAAGGACTCGATGGCGCCATGAAATTGATTATTGATTTGCGGGCAACAGCAAGAGCAAATAAAGACTGGAGCACCAGCGATAAAATAAGAGATGAGCTTGCAGCCGCAGGTATTGCTCTTAAAGATGGTGTTGATGGGACAAGTTATAGTGTGGAGTAAGTGAGTTTTTGAGTCGCGAGATAGAAATTAAGAGTTGAGATTTATTCTACCTTCTTTTATGAACATTGAGATTTGAAACCTTCTCCAAAGGCCAAAATGGTAGTGTTTACTTTTATGTAAAAAGTTGAAACAACAACTGAAATGAAGCAGCAGGATTCATGAAAAAAATATTAGCATATCCTTTTTTACTAGTGATCAGATTTTATCAATCGGTGATATCGCCTTTTACTCCTGCTAGTTGTCGCTACTCTCCTACTTGTTCTCAATATTCTAAAGAAGCTCTAATTAAACACGGTGTTTTTAAAGGTGGCTGGCTGGCATTGAAACGTATTTTTAGTTGTCATCCATGGGGCGGAAATGGTTATGATCCAGTACCATAAGAATCTAAAATTCTTAATCTATTTTCTAGTTCAAATTCGATTTCAAGTTCATATTCTTACCTTAGCGGCAAATTATAAAACCACGTGACTTCTACCCAAATTCTAATTACCATTACTTGTTATTTTGCAGTTCTTGTAGCCATTTCATTTATTGTAGGCCGCAAAAGTGATAATGCAACCTTTTTTAGAGGTAATAAATCATCGCCTTGGTTTATTGTTGCTTTTGGAATGATAGGCGCATCGCTTAGTGGAGTAACTTTTATCTCAGTTCCGGGCGCTGTGGAAGAAGGAGCTATGAATTATTTTCAAGTAGTTCTAGGTTATATTGTTGGTTATCTAGTCATAGGTACGGTGCTATTACCGCTGTATTATAAAATGAATCTCACTTCTATTTATAGCTACCTCAACGACAGGTACGGAAGTGCGGCTCAGTATACTGGATCGAGCTTTTTTATTCTGTCTCGCGTGGTAGGTGCTAGTTTTAGATTGTATTTAGTGGCTGGTGTTTTACAAGAATTTGTTTTTCAAACAATGGGCGTGGAGTTTTGGCAAACGGTAACTTTTACTGTCATTCTTATCTGGTTATACACATTCAAATCTGGTATCAAAACAATAGTCTGGACCGATACTTTACAGACTTTATTCATGTTAATTGCTGTAGGTGTAGCGATTTATTACATTTCTGACAGTTTGAACCTTAACGGTGTTGGCGAGATAACTGGTTTCATTTCTGATAGCGAATTGTCCCAGATCTTCTTCTTTGATGATTGGAAAGTCAAAGAGTTTTTCTTCAAACAGTTTTTTGCAGGTGCCTTTATCGCCATTGTTATGACCGGTCTGGATCAGGACATGATGCAAAAAAATCTGACTTGTCGCAGTCTTGGTGATGCTCAAAAAAACATGTTTTGGTTTACGATTGTGTTGACCTTTGTAAATCTTATTTTTTTAGGATTAGGTGTATTGTTAACCGCTTTCGCGAAAGCGGAACAAATAACAGCCACAAAAGACAAATTGTTTGCTGCCATCGCTCTAGATGGAAATCTAGGAATAGGAATAGGGCTTGTTTTTATTTTAGGGCTTGTTGCAGCAGCCTACTCTAGTGCAGATAGTGCGCTCACGTCTTTAACAACATCATTTTCTGTAGATATTTTGAGGCTTGAACAGAACTATGAAGAGAAAAAGCAAAAATGGATAAGAAAATTAGTTCATGTAGGATTCTCTATAATACTTGTTTTGGTAATTGTAAGTTTTGAATATCTAATCAGGGATGCAAGCGTTATTAATAAGCTATTTGTTTTTGCTGGCTATACTTATGGACCATTATTGGGATTATTCAGTTTTGGAATTTTGACAAAATTGCAAGTGAATCATAAAGCCATTCCTATTATTGCCATAATAGCACCATTTATTGCTTTTGGAATAAGTAATATTGCTAGCAACTACGGTTTTGAATTTGGATTCTTTATTCTATTGCTTAATGGTTTTGTAACCTTTCTAGGTTTACTGATTGCTGTTATTTTTACTAATCAAAATTCTAATACTGGTTTGTACCAAGCATAACTAGCGTACAGGCAACTTCACTTTTGATCTTATTTTCAGCTAGCAATTTATAAAACTCAGGATTTTCCGTACCAGGATTAAAAATTACACGTTCTGGTTTAAGACTAATGATATAGTCATAATACTGCTCCTGACGTCTAGGATTTAAATAAAGTGTAACTGTGTTAATGCCTTGAAAAGGAATCAGCTCTTTGTGAATTTTCACATCATCTACTAGACCTTCTCGCAGTCCTACAGCTACAGTTTCTAGATTAAACTTACGCAATCTATGGATAGCGATATTAGAATAACGTTCTTCTTTAAGAGAGGCTCCTAGTACTAAAGTTTTTTTTGACATTTTTAAGATTTAACCTGTAACAATATACAAAATAGATCGTCTTTTAATTGAAGGAAGTGATAAATCCTTCTGATTTATTTGGTGAATTTTATGAAAAAGAAAAATTCAAAAAGGTTAAAGTCTGTCAGACTCTATTAAAAGTTTCTGACAGCAAACATAATCGTATAGTTCATAATTAATGGTTAGTGTTATTATACGGTTTAGAAATCCCAGGCTTGCAGGCTTGGGATTTTGTTTTTAATCAGTTTATATGTTACGACTGACGCAAGAATATTTCTTCAAAGAGATTGAGCAGCAATTTAAAGTCGCTTAAATATAACTATTGTAAATTACCAACCTAAAAAAATGTATAGCATTAAATATTTTTAAGACAGGAATTGTGGCGGTAGAAATCATGATCCTTAAATAAAATAATTAAATGTGAAACGTGATTAGAAAAACCTTGCAATGATTAAAGAACTTACAGATAGTTATATCAAAAGACTAGATCCTGAAGACTTCAAAAATTTGTTATTAAAAGATATATTTACAGAAAAGCTCACTGAAGATAGCTCTGATTTTTTCATAAAACTTATCGAGTACATTCATCCATTAGTTTCCGGAATTGATAAAACGCAATTATCAAAACTTTTGATAGCCGCCTCATCTTTTTATAACTATGTGCTTTTTATTGATAAAACAGTAGATAAAGGGCTAGAAAGCATAGATAATTCTGCTTATAAAAATCGAGTAATTGAAGCCACTAGCGCCATAGAATTGTCTATAATAGAATTGCATAGTCTTTTTAAAAATGACGTAGCCTTCTGGAAAAAGTATAGACTATATAAAAACCAGTATTTTGAAGCTATTTTTGAAGAGCGTGCCATTTCACAAGATAAATCAATCATAAATGCTGATACTTTTGAACGAATAGCAAAAGGAAAGCATGCTCTCGCAGAGTTTTTAGTAGTTGCTATGTTTATGCTAGATAAAGATGGTTCTAAAGGAGAAAATCAAAAAGAAGAGATCTTAAAATGTGTTCAAAACATTTTTTTAACGATGCAAATATTTGATGATATAGAAGATTTTGCAGAAGATTCTCTTAACGATATTTGGACTTATCCACAGTCTAAATTAAAAGAATTTACCGACTTAGAAAAAATTTCTCTTACCGTAGAACAACAACATCTTAAACTACAACTATTTTATGTTTCTGGAATTGCAGTAGAACTATTAAACCAAAGCATAGAAAAATTAAACATATCTAAACAAATCACAGCGACATTAAAATTAAATCAACTGGAGTTGTTTATTGATCAATTTATTGATCGAATAGAAAATAAAGTTATACTCATAAATAACCTTATCAATAGAGCAAAACAAAAACAACAGTCCTAATATGTTGATTAATAATTACTCGATTAAAAATTACGATAACACTTTGAAATATGTGTTAACCACAAATCAAGGTCATTTTTATATCAATAAATCAACAAAGGACCTGATTGCGATATTAGCCACAGCAAACACGGAGGAAGAAGCTTTAGCTAGATTTAATGAGACTTTTAATAGTGATCTTTCAAAAGAGAATTTCTCAGTTTTTTTAAAGGAACAATTAAAAGGTTTAGGATTGCTTAAAGCTGATACTAAGATTATAAAATCTAATGCCTTTGTCAAAAACAAAATAAAGCTTATACCTGCTAATCTAGCAGGTACATTTGCCGCACCTTTTTCTTATTTTTTTAAAGCGACCTATTTTTGGTATCTACTTTCTCTATTATTTATTTCTTGCGCCATCATTGTAATAAACTATATTGAGATTTATAATTTAAGCTCTCCTTTTGATAATATACCTCAACTAATTTTACTTGCTCTTCCAGTTGTATTATTTCATGAATTAGGTCATGTTGCAGCGTGTAAACCTGCCGGTATTAAAAATGGGGAAATTGGCATAGGTATTTATTTAATTTTTCCGGTTTTTTATTCAGACATATCTAATTTATGGACTGCGACAAAGCAACAAAGAATTATTGCAAATCTAGCCGGAGTATTTAATCAGTATTTGTATGCTTTAATTTTGTATGGCATATTTTATTTTACAGATTACAAAATATTTTTAACCATAAGCATCTTAATAATTATTGATGGAGTTTATCAATTATACCCTTTTGTTAGATCAGATGGCTACTGGATATTAAGTGATGCATTAAGTATTCCTAACCTACAACAAAAAGGTAGAAATTACCTCACTGCCCTATTCACAGGAAGGTGGAATAAGTTAAAAACAAAATCAAAATCTGATTTTTTCATTTTATGCTATAGCATCGTCAACTTAGGCTTTATTATATTTTATGTATACTTTTTAGTCATCAAAAAATGGGACAGCTTTATCAATTTTCCTGAAAAGTTATTTAACCAAGTATATTATTTGTTTACATACCAGTGGAATGAAATTGCAATCTCACCCATTTTCATTTTACACGGCATCATATACTTCACTTTGGGCAAAAACTTATTGCGTATTATAAAATCAAAAATCCCTAGTAAAATCCATAATTCCTAATTACGATTTGAAGAAATCTATGCTACTTAAAGCTTTATAATTTATGAGAGACATGGGTTATGTTATAAGGGGCTTTCATAACATCACTCAGAATTTTAGATCTTAACTTTTACGTGACTTAATATTTTTTTTTATAAAAAATGTATACCCTACTTTAAAATAATCACAGTAAAAAACAAATAATCAGCTTCTACATTCATTACCTAAACGTGCGATAAGCAGATTTATTTACATTTCATCTATTATTAAAAAACTATAAGGAATTGAGCTTGGTCATACTTTGAAATATTTTGATATTTGACCTACTTAAACTTATAAATCAAATAATTATGAAAGATTATCTAGAGTTAGCAGATCAATTTGAAGTTGAGAAACTAGAAGAAAGAACAGAATTTTATTTTGGACACCACTATAACCATAATCACTGTCCAGTAGTTGATCCACTAGATGAGATTATAACAGCATAGTGAATAAATCATATTTTTAAAAACATCCTTTTTCAAGGATGTTTTTTTTTTACGATAAATTTTTAATTAAAAAAGGGGTTGTTTTTTACTAAGTATATAGTGGAACAAATCTCGAGAACTTTAAAACTATATTACCACTTCATTATAGCACTACCCCATGTAAATCCACTTCCAAAAGCTGCTAGCACAACAGTATCACCTTCTTTTACTTTACCATCTTCCCATGCTTCACAAAGAGCGATAGGAATAGAGGCTGCTGTGGTATTACCATAACGCTGTATGTTATTGTAAACCTGATTGTCAGATAATTGAAACTTTTTCTGGATGAATTGAGAAATACGTAAGTTAGCCTGATGAGGAACTAGCATATCTATATCACTTACTTCTAATTGATTAGCCTGCAAACCTTCCATAATTACCTCGCTAAAACGTCTTACGGCATTTTTAAATACAAACTGACCATTCATATATGGATAATATGGAATATCCTCTTGCGGATTCTCTTCTATTATTTGTGGTACCCAATGATTTGTAGATGGTCCTTTTAAAGAGAGCTCTAGCGCATGCTCTCCTTCACTATGTAAATGAGTGGAAAGAATTCCATGACCTTCTTTTTCTGATCTAGAAACTACAGCTGCTCCTGCTCCATCACCAAAGATTACCGTAACACCACGGCCACGAGTAGAAAAATCTAATCCACCACTATGGTTTTCTGATCCTATTACTAGAACATTTTTATACATTCCAGTTTTTATAAATTGATCTGCGACAGAAAGTGCATATATAAAACCACTACATTGATTACGCACATCAAGCGCTGGACACGTATGAATACCCATAAGATTTTGAACCTGCACTCCACAACCAGGGAAATAATAATCTGGTGATAATGTCGCAAAAACGATCATATCTATATCATCCTTAGATACATTTGCACGGTCTAGAGCTATTTCGGCAGCTTTAACACCCATTACTGCTGTCGTGTTGCCATCACCTTTTTTAATATGACGGCGCTCTTTAATACCAGTACGTTCCTGAATCCAGGCATCATTAGTATCCATTAATTTAGAAAGATCGTCATTAGTCACGACATTTTCTGGAACATATTTACCCATTCCAGTGATACGAGAAGTATACATAAATAAATTTTAATTAAATGCAAGATACGCCCCAATCATAGTATATTGCTAGAAGTACACAATATTTTGATATGCATGCATAGTAAGTTAATTCCAGAATCTTTTCCTAACATACCAGATGCTACTGTAGAATATGATGGTTCTTTTTACGCTTTCGCGAAAGCGGAACATTTAAAAAACACTTTGTTAGAAGAAACTCCATGGAGACAAAACGAAATCAAACTTTTCGGTAAAATACACAATGAACCGAGGCTCACGCAATTGTACGGCGACGATGGATTAGATTATGGTTACAGTGGCATTAAATTCGAAGCTTTGCCATGGACAAAAACACTTGCAAAAATCAAAGCAGACGTAGAAAAAGCAGCTGGAACTGATTTCAATGTATGCTTACTCAATCAGTATCGCACCGGACAAGATTCTAACGGCTGGCACGCAGATGATGAACCAGAGCTGGGAAAAAATCCAACTATTGCCTCTTTAAGCCTAGGTCAGGAGCGATTTTTTCACTTAAGACATAATGAAAATAAAGACTGGCGATTTAAATTCTTATTAGAAAATGGCAGTCTGTTATTAATGAAAGATCAAACCCAACGTACCTATAAACACCAGATTGCAAAAACAAAAAGGGAAATAGATTTACGTATCAATTTGACTTTTAGAAAGGTGTTTAAGTAAATTTAAAGTTTGGTGAGAAAACCCTATCTATTACAACCTCAGATTGACATTCTGAGCAATATTTCATTATACTTTGTCAGACTGATCCTGTTGAAGTCGATCTAAATAACTAAGGTTTAAAACAGTCTATTTGTTAATTCATTGATAAAAAATTCATCAATTAAGTGAAATTTGTAATTATTGCGATCGTAAACGACTTTACTACCATGGCTAGAAAAAGAGCAAAAGACATTTTAGAGAATTTAAACGATCGTCAGATAGATCGTATTATAGAAATGGGTTGGGAAGATCGCACGCCATTTGATGCGATTGAGGCACAATTTGGCGTCACAGAAAAAGAAGTGATCATGATCATGCGCAGTGAGATGAAGGAAAGTAGTTTCAGAATGTGGCGTGAGCGCGTTCAAGGTCGTGCTACTAAACATCGTGCACAACGTGATCCAGAAATGAGTCGTTTTAAATGTTCTATGCAGCGCGCTACTGGAAATAAAATTGCAAAGCGTTAATTTTTAAGACCATAACACCCATTAAAATTTAATGTCAGGTTAATTTTATTTAAAAATGCTTTTTTAAATAAATTTTTAGAATGGCATACGTATTGACTAGATTTGACCGTTTAAACTTAGACCCATTTTCTAGTTATGAAAAAATATCTATTTGTTTTCTTTCTAATTCCTTTATTAGTTTTAGGACAAAATCCTTTTTCTAAGAAGGCAGTTCAAAAAACTGTTGAAAATCTTACTATTTTAAATATAAACGAGAATATTAAGGGTACTATTCTCGCACCTAAAGATTCTAAGAAAAATCCTGTGCCATTAGTTATTATCGTAGGAGATCAAGGCGCAATAGATCGTAATGGTAACGAACCTAGAACCAGAAACAACGCCTATCAACAACTAGCAGATTCTCTTCTTGCACATGGAATTGCTACCTATCGCTATGATAAACGTATATTAACTCAAATGATAAATCGCAAGCCTAGCGACAACACTTTATTCAGTGACTACATCAACGACGCAAAGGAAGCTGTGACATTTTTAAGTAAAGACAGGAGATTTTCAAAAGTTTTTATTGCCGGACATGGTCAAGGCTCTCTTGTAGGAATGCTCGCGATAGAAGATAATGTAGATGGATTTATATCGATTAATGGAGCTGGACAAAGTATAGACGCACTCATCGTACAGCAAATTTCAAAACAACAGCCTGGCTTAGATAAAGTTGCAGCAGAAACATTTGAGCGCGTTAAAAAGTCTAAAGAACCTATTGAAGCGATAGAGCGAGATCTATATCCAATTATCGGTCCACAAGTGCAACCATTTATGAAATCATGGATGCAATATGATCCAGCAAAAGAAATTAATAAACTACAAATCCCGATTCTAATTATTAACGGTTCTAGAAATCGTATGAGTAACATATCTGAAGCGCAACTTTTAAAAGAAAATGCTCCTAAAGCCACTTTAGAAATTATCGAAGACATGAATCATGTTCTCAAAATAGTGGGAGAAGATGAAATTGAAGCTTCTAAAAGTAAGGTTTACCCTAATTTTCCCTTAAGCTCAAGACTGGTAGAATTAATTGTGGAATTTGTAAAATAGTGTTTTAGGATTTCGCTTTCGCGAAAGCGAATCCATCATAAACAACTTCACATAATATCGTATTTTGCAGCACAAGAAATAAGATATTATGATTTTTCAAGAAGTTGCAGAAGTTGCAAAAGACACAACGCCATTTATTACAAATGACACGATCGTTTTCGGTCTTTTAATGATTTGTTTAGCAATAGTATTTTATACTTCATCATTAAAGAGTAATCCTTTTTTCAAATTCTACAAAATAGTTCCAGCGCTTTTAATGTGCTATTTGCTACCATCCATTTTAAGCTCTCTAGGAGTCATCGCACCAGAATGGAAATCTGTAGCAGAAGATGGAACAGTAACTGAAGTAAGTTCTTCTCTTTATTATATGGCATCGCGTTACCTATTGCCTGCAGCACTGGTACTAATGACATTATCAATAGATCTTAAAGCTGTTTTTAATTTAGGTCCTAAAGCTCTAATTATGTTCCTAACAGGAACTTTAGGAATTGTTATAGGTGGCCCTATTGCAATTTTAATAGTGGGATCTTTTTCTCCAGAAACAGTAGGCGGAGAAGGACTTGACGCAGTATGGCGAGGACTTTCTACCCTTGCTGGTAGCTGGATAGGCGGCGGCGCAAATCAAACTGCAATGCTAGAGGTTTATCAATTTAACCAAGCTAAATATGGAGGAATGGTACTCGTAGATATTGTAGTAGCTAATCTATGGATGGGAATCTTATTGTTTGGGATTGCAAAAGCTACCAAAATAGATCGCTGGTTCGGTGCAGACAGCAAGTCTATAGAAGATCTTAAAAAACGAGTGTCTGATTATACAGAAAGTGTAAAACGTGAGGCAACTTTTACCGATAACATGGTCATGCTAGGAATAGGCTTTGGAGCGGTAGCTGTTGCTCATTTTGGTGCAAACTACTTATCAGAATTAATGAGTGGCTTGGACGGTATTGCAAAAAATATTTATCTCAGTTTTTTGACCAGCCAGTTTTTCTGGATGATCTCTATAGCGACCTTAATAGGAATAGGATTATCCTTTACTCCAGCAAAGAGTTATGAAGGAACTGGTGCAAGTAAAATAGGAAGTATTTTTATCTATGTTCTCGTTGCAACTATAGGAATGAAAATGGATCTAACCCAAATAGTCGAGAATCCGTTATTGATTCTTGTAGGTATTATATGGATGGCGATTCATGCAGGTCTACTCATACTGGTAGCAAAACTTACGAAATCACCTTACTTTTTCCTTGCAGTAGGCTCACAAGCAAATGTAGGTGGTGCTGCAAGCGCACCTATAGTCGCAGCAGAGTTTCATCCATCCCTAACTAGCGTAGGTGTTTTACTTGCTGTCTTTGGATATGTTGTAGGAACGATAGGTGCTATTGCATGTACTATGTTAATGCAAATGGTTGCTACATCATAGGGATTTTCCCTTCTCAATTCAAAAGATAAAATGCATATTTGCAGCCGTAAAAATTAAGTCATGAAAAAAGCAATACTTCTTCTTATCGTTATTATTTCGATTGCTTCTTGTAACGATTCTAGCACTAGCAATTTTTCTGTTTCAGGAACCATAGATGGTGTTAAAGTAGGAAAGATATTTTTACAACGACTTCAAGATTCTACTTTAATCGATATTGACTCTACTGAATTTGACGGCAATTCTGATTACTTTCTACAAACTGAAATAGATGAACCTGAGCTTCTCTATTTACATTTAGACATAAAAGACGGTAAAGATTATAACGATCGCATAATGTTCTTTGCAGAGGATACCACGATGACGATTAATTCTTCTCTTAAGGAATTTGAAACCGATGCTGTGATATCAGGTTCTAAAAATCAAGATATTTATCAAGTTTTCAAGGATAACAATAGTAAACTCAATAAGGTCTATACAGAAATAGTAAAAAGAAGTATGTCCCTTACTGATGCAACCAGAACGCCTGAGGTTACAGACTCGATAGAACAAGCTTATGAAAAGTATTTAACGAGAAAAATTCTTTATGCTATAAATTACTCCCAATTACATAAGGATAAAGAAGTTGCACCATACATATTAGTTTCTGAGGCAAGTGAAGCAAACCCAATTTTACTAGATAGCATCTATAAACAAATGCCAAAAAAAATACAGACAACTGTTTATGGTAAACAACTGTCTGCATTAATTAATAAGAGCAAAAGTAACTTATAAAGCGTTTACACGTTCAATAAGTGCTCTTCCTTTAGTTTCTAAATCTGCACGCACAGCTTTAATATGTGCTTTGCGGTTTTCTACTTTACGATCATTTACTCTAGCGATCAACTCGTCAAAAGTATCGATAGAATCGTCTACTATTTTTTCAGATGCTTCTGTTTTCTCAGGATTAACCGTTTGAGTGATCAAAGCAGCCTCTATAATATCTCCTAATACGTAGTTGATATCTTGTTTTAGGTCTCTAATACTTGCCATAATAATTTAATTTGCTGCAAAAATAGTGAATAAAAGAGTTACAGCTTATGTTATTATGCGTTAAGATAGTGTTCTAATGAGAGAATAGAGATAATGATTATCTAGTTGATAGAAAAGCTTAACTACTACTCTTCACCTCTGTAAACCACAAAATTGCGTTCTGTCTCAAAAAGCTTTATTTCTAGATCATATTTAGGATCTAGCTTTGCTTTTACCTTATTATATATGACAAAGGCTATATTCTCTGCAGTTGGGTTGAGATTTGCAAATTCTGGCACCTGTTCATTTAGGTTTTTATGATCAAAAGCGTCCTCTACCTCTTCTTTAATAATATCTTTTAAGATTTTAAGGTCTATTAAGTAACCGGTTTCTGGATCTACTTCTCCTGTTACTCCTACTTCTAGATCGTAATTATGTCCATGGAAATATGGATTATTACATAAACCAAAAATCTCTTGATTTTTCTCATCACTCCAGTCCTTGCGATATAGACGGTGAGCAGCATTAAAATGGGCTTTACGGTAGGCAGTTAATCTCATGATATGTGTGAATAATATTTCTCAAAAATAATTTTAAACCATTCCGTATAGATTTCTGGCTTGCGTTCCATATCGGTTTTGATATCTTGAGCAGTCATCCATTTATATGAAGCAACTTCATCTGGATTTATGTTAGGTGTACCATTGTAATGACCTATCATAACATGATCAAGCTCATGTTCTGTAAGACCATTATCAAAAGGTGCAATGTAAATAAAATGAAATAGCTCTTTAAGATCTGTTACAAATCCCATTTCTTCCATGAGTCTACGCTTACCAGCTTCAACATTTGACTCTCCTTCTCGTTGATGGCTGCAACAGGTATTAGTCCATAATCCTGGGGAATGGTACTTTCCTAATGCGCGTTGTTGTAGCATGATTTCATTATTATCATTTACTACAAAAACAGAGAAAGCTCTATGAAGTAACGCTTTTTCATGCGCCTCAATTTTTTCCATTAGACCGACTTGCTCGTCGTTCTCGTTTACTAAGATTACTTGTTCGATAATTTCTAGGATTTATATACCAAATGTACAAAAGGAAAAGAATTGATTCCTTAAACATTTATTAAGTAGTTAAATCTATTTTTAATTACAAACTAAACAAGTAAATTTCTTAATTCATAAAATTTAGATAATCATCTATAAGCTATGGAAAATTTATTTAACAGGTAAAGTGGTACCTCTTAACTCTATGCTGTAATTTATCGTTACGGTCTTAGTATTTCCCTTTGCCTTACTCTCTAACCTTTCCACTAACATTTTTACAGATTCCTGACCTATTTCTTCAGCGTATTGTGCAACTGTGGAAAGTGGAGGATGCGATAAATGCGAAATTTTATTTGATGAAAAACCTATTACAGATAAATCATTAGGAATATTTCTCCCTAGTCTTTGCGCTATATTAACAGCCATGACGCCGCTTATATTATCAATACAAAGCAATCCATCCATATCTTTATGGTCAGTTATAATATTCTCTAACTGATCATTTAATAATATTTGATCATCGTCTACAGCAATTACTATAGGGTCACTTGTGTAAGATTCATATTTCTCTAGGGCTTTTTTATATCCTAAAATCCTTAATTTACCGACACTAAGTTCTCCTAGGCTATTAACTAGTACAATTTTTTTACGACCTTCTTTTATTAAAGTTTCTGTAGCTTTAAAGGCTGCATTAAAATCATCAATTATAACTTTATCACAATCTACATCATTTGCAACACGATCAAACATCACGATAGGTACATCTTGATTAATTGTTTCTTTTAAATGCTTTACTTCACCTAAAGATTGCGTCTCCTCTGACACTGACATTATAAAACCATCTACGCTACCGTTTGCCAGTAAATGCAAACTATTATTTTCTTTTTCAAACGTTTCATTTGAAAGGCATGTGATAATATTATAACCTAAAGCAGTAGATTCTTGTTCTATGCCGTACAGAATTCGAGCAAAAAAAGTGTTTAAAATATCTGGAATGATAACACCTATGGTTTTTGTCTTTCTATTTTTAAGACTTAATGCTAGGGTATTAGGTCTATAATTTAACTCTTTGGCAATTTCTTTAACTCGATTGATGGTGTCTTTACTTATTTCTGGACTGTCTTTTAAAGCTTTAGATACAGTAGACACTGATACACCTAGGGTTGCTGCAAGATCTTTAAGAGTTATCATGTTTTTCTAATTTAGAAATGAACTACAATTATGTAACAAACATACGGTTCATAAACTTACTAACCATAAAAGGAAGGAATAACTAATGATTATTTAACAATTCTCTTAAAAACACATATAATCTTGCTTTAAATTTACTAACTCGCTTATCTATTCATAAAAATTTATAATGTGTTTAAAGTGTGGTATATCTAGTCCGCTTTCGCGAAAGCGAGAACATCATCATCTTATAATTAATAAATAAAATGAGTTAGTTTATGTACTTAAGATTAAGAAATAGCTATTTGCAGAAGTTCTTGATAAAACACTTGATTAACCTATTTTTGCAAACTGATTTATTAGACACATGAAGTTTACAGAAGAGATAGCAAGAAGGAGAACTTTTGGAATTGTTTCCCATCCAGATGCAGGTAAAACAACGCTTACTGAAAAGTTGCTTTTATATGGTGGTGCAATACAGGAAGCAGGAGCAGTAAAGAGTAATAAAATTAAAAAAGGTGCTGCTAGTGATTTTATGGAGATAGAACGCCAGAGAGGTATTTCTGTTGCTACTTCGGTCCTAGCGTTTGAGTATAATGGTAAGAAGATTAACATTCTAGACACTCCTGGACACAAAGACTTTGCTGAGGATACTTTTAGAACACTTACTGCTGTGGATAGTGTTATCGTTGTTGTAGATGTTGCAAAAGGTGTAGAAGAGCAAACCGAAAAACTTGTAAAAGTATGTAGGATGCGACAAATACCTATTATAGTTTTTGTAAATAAAATGGATCGAGAAGGTAAGGATGCGTTTGATTTATTAGATGAAATAGAACAAAAACTAGAATTAAGAGTAACTCCCTTAAGCTTTCCTATAGGTATGGGATATGATCTAAAGGGAATATACAACATACACAAAAAAAACGTCAATTTATTTACAGGTACATCTTCAAAAGATATTCATAGTACTACTGCAATAAATGACCTAAACGATGAAAAGCTTAACCAGCTTATAGGAGATCAAGCTGCAGAAACTTTAAGAGAAGAATTAGAACTAGCAACTGGAATATATCCTGAATTTAATAGACAAGAATACTTAGATGGAGAATTACAGCCTGTCTTTTTTGGTAGTGCGTTACATAATTTTGGTGTAAAAGAACTACTTGATGGTTTTATAGAGATAGCACCAGCTCCACGTGCAAAAAATGCTGAAGAACGGCTTGTTAAACCGGATGAGAAAGATTTTAGTGGCTTTGTTTTTAAGATCCATGCAAATATGGATCCTAGACATAGAGATAGGCTGGCATTTATAAAAATTGTAAGTGGAAAATTTGAGCGTAATAAAGCCTATAAGCACGTTAGATTAGATAAAAATCTAAAATTTTCAAGTCCTAATGCTTTCTTTGCAGAAAAGAAAGAAATCGTAGATGAATCATTTCCTGGAGACATCGTGGGATTGCATGACACTGGAAACTTTAAAATAGGTGATACTCTTACATCTGGAGAACAATTACAGTATAAAGGGATACCTTCTTTCTCTCCAGAGCATTT